>JBIJDE010000329.1:0-5754 GCA_044344305.1 Armatimonadota bacterium | reverse complement strand
CAGCAAGCCGATGGTTAATGATATGCGCGCGCCATACAATATCCTGCTGAAGATATCCCGACCCAGCGCGTCTGTGCCAAAGAGGTAAACAGTGCCGGATTTTGTACCGAATAAATGAATATTGCCGGGGATAAACCCTATTAATTTATAATTCTCGCCACGTACAAACCATTCCAGTTTTCCCGGGGTTTCTTTCGGTTCATATTTGGCGCGCCAGGTAACGCTGTCCTGTTTGCCGGTAAATTGTTCGACATTCATTAACCACCCGACCCGCTGTGGCGGAGAGTAAATATTGTTAAAATCGCGATGGTTGAGAGTATACGGCGCAAAAAACTCGCAGAACATCGCTGTAGTGTAAATCACCACCAACACCCAGAAAGCAAAAAAAGCCAGTTTATGCTGACGAAATCGTATCATCATCAGCTTCCATTGCGGCATGTATGCGGTTTTTATTTCAATATTTGTCATTGGGCATTACCGGTGCGTATGCGCGGGTCAAGTACGTACAGCAATATATCAGATATCAAAGTACCGATTACCGTCAATACCGACATCATCATAATCAGAGTGCCGGCAAGATACATATCCTGATTCATTAATGACTGCAAAAGCAGCGGACCGGTGCTGGGCAGACCCAAAACCATCTCGGTTACGGCGGCACCGGAAATAATACCCGGCAACACCCAACCGACGGTACTGATAATGGGATTAATCGCCATACGAACCGGATATTTCCACACCACTCGCCAGAAAGGAAGTCCACGGGCAATAGCGGCTTTGACATAAGGTTTCTGCAGTTCATCCAGCAAGTTGCCGCGCATTACCCGAATCGTTGATGCGGCATTTGCCAAACCCACTATTAATATTGGCGCCCATAAATGACTTACTAAATCAAAAAATCTGCCGATAGACCACGGGGCAGACAGATATTTTGCCGAGAATAAACCGCCGGGACTAATGCCGAAAAATGTATATGAAATATACAACAATATTAATGCCAGCAGGAAATTTGGTGTAGCTACGCCTAAAAATGTGATGGTGGTAAATATGTAATCGCCGACGGAATATTGCCGCATGGCGGAATATATCCCTACCGGAATAGCAATTGCCCATGTCAGCAGCAAGGTTAAAACTGACAACGTAACGGTGAGAATTATTCTTTCGCCAATCAGTTTTTTTACAGGCTTATTCCATTCAAATGACATGCCATAATCGCCGCGAATGACACCTTTTTTCACCCATTTACCCTGTGCGTCTTTTCTGCCAAACATCCAGTAGATATATTGTTTATATGCCGGTTGGTCAAGGTCATATTTTGCCCGCAATGCCTCTGCCTGTTCAGACGATACTGTGTCGCCAGTTTCCTGCAGTGCGGAGATATACGACGTTAAATAGTCACCCGGCGGAGCCTGAATAATGATAAATGTTAATATGGAGACCAGGAATAAGGTAGGAACCATCCATAATAATCTTTTTAAAATCATCAATATCATTTGCTACCCCCGTCAATAGCATAACATTCCGGTGCGGTATTGCCGCCTCCACGGAACTGCCAGCCATTTATACCCACGGCAGGAACATTACGGAAATTATTATTTATCACGAATAAAGACGGGACTTCCCCTACTGTTCCGATTACCCACAGATTTTTCTTGTTCAAATCAATTATCTGTTGAAACAATTTCCTCTGTTCTTTTTCATTTGATGTGGTATCTATCTGAGTATATAAATCCATACATTTCTGAATATCAGCAGGAGGCTTTATCCCTTTTTTACCGCCAGACCGGAACCAGGTGGCATAACCCGGAGCCTGGTTGGATTCTTTGCTATACGGGAAGAACCAGCGCGGATCCAACACCGGCATCTGCTCATCGGCGCCATACCAAACCGCAGCATCGTGAAGCATCGCGTCTTTGCGTTGATAAAACAGTTGTCTCGCCTCTAATTTTATATCAGTTTTCACGCCCACCGCATTCCAATTATCAGCCACCATCTGCAGCGCGGTCGGGTTGCAAGCCATCCCGTTTGCCTCGATAGTAATTGACAGCGGTTTACCACTGGGGAGCAGCCGAAAACCGCTGCTATCTTTCTTACTTAATCCCATTTCATCCAGCATCATATTTGCTTTATCCGGCAAAAAATCGGTATAAATCTTTTCATATTCCGCGTCATAATAGGGTGAACTTTTCGGCGGAGAAACCTGGCGCGGGGTTGCCTGTCCGAAATAACAGACTTTATTTATCGCGTCGCGGTCAATTGCCTGGCTCATCGCGATGCGAAATGTGCGGTTATTAAATACGACATTTTTTTCCGGGTCTTTGCTGTTTAAGTTTAACGCGATTACATTCACCCCGCCATTGGAGTCATGCCAATATAGCAGATGGTATCCGCCTTTCTGTGCATGTTCTTTAAGCAAAGGATGATTCTCAAACTTGATATGACGGTCCTGCAATCCTATTTCACCGTTAATCGCTTTAAGATTAATAGTTTCCGCGTCGAATATTTCAAAGGTTATTTTATCAATATACGGCAGTTGATTCCCTTTATCATCTACTTTCCAATAATAGGGATTGCGGGTCAGAATAATTGGTCGTGCCGGCGGTGGCTGAACCACTACCCATGGCCATAATCGCGGATGATCTGGATTTGTCCAGTCGCGCGCGTCAGCGAATAGCTGGTACCAGAAATCAAAACCTTTTTCCCGTGCCATTTTATCCAGCTCTTTTGCCGGAGTGTAGTTGGGGTGAAACTTGCGCAGATAATGTGCCGGACAATCTATCATATCGGTTCCGGGCATACCCGCCAGCAATTGTTCAAACCTGCCAAATGGAACCGCGAAAATGAACTTGACGGTATATTTATCAATCACCTGCAACTGCATCAACTTGCCGCCACGTTTGTATTCCCGCGGGATAGCCGGGGTTAAATCTTCATTTTGCAATACATCGTTATACCAGAACAAGATATCATCAGTAGTAAATGGTTCTCCGTCGGACCATTTAACACCACGCCGCAGATACACAGTGACAATTTTATTGTCTGCGCTAACGTCCCATTTACTGGCAAGGTTGGGCAGCAATTTATCGGCCTGTGGACTCCAACGCAAGATATTGCCATATGGAATACGATGGGCTATATATGGTTGAATATCAGCCAATTCGGTGCCGAATCGACGCCAGGTACCGCCATACGGACCATGTTGAGTTGGCGGTATTATCACTTGCGGGTTTTCTGGCAATCTATTGACGACCTGCGGCAGTTTCCCCGACTTTGTTAACTCATCCAGCATCGGCGACTGGCGGAAATATATTTTTCCGGATAATTCAGCGACTTTATGAAAAGTCGCCGCATCATGGTAAACCTGATCTGATACATTTTCTTTTCGTAAACCAGACAGATAAAAAGAGACCCGGGCTGTTGTCTGTATTACAATAATAAAAAATAATACTACCCCAACAACCCAGGAAATAGTTGATGCTATCTGTCTGGTTTTATTTTGCTTCATTAATTTTTTCTAATAAACTGTTTAATTCTTCTGTTGTTATATTTGACACCGCAATTTTCTTTAGTTTCCCGGTTGCCCCACCTGCAATAGATAATCGTGATTTAGGTATGTGCAACGCTTCAGCAAGTACCTTAATCACCGCATCATTAGCGGCACCTTCTACAGGTGGTGATGTAACGGCAACAATAATTAATCCATCTTTCTTTATTGCTTCATTTTTCTTTGATTTTGGCTTTACAGTTATATGAAACGTAGAGTCCGTCATTAAGACTTTTCAATCACCGGAGACAATAAACGGTTTACTAAATATTCATTGTATGCCGGTAAATCTTTCCATTTCATAGCGACATCAATCGGCAACCCAGAATCATCTATACGAGTGTAACCTTGATCATCCACTTTCATATTAATTCTATCTATTTGCAAAAATTCTGTTGAAAAAGAAAGATGCACAGCCACAGTATCAAATAAAATTGATGATCGTTCTGGAATACCAGCTCCTGAATGATGTTTTGCCCAGATGATATAGTTATCTATTACTGCCTTCATTAATTTATCGCCAGAATCAATCACTTTCTTATACAGGTCATTATTTAAAACAACTCTTCCACATGTATCAAGTGGAGTAATGATAGGATTTATCCATGGTGCAGAAAAAACCTTTTGTGCGGCAGAAATATCAATTTCAACATTATATTCGGCTACTGTTTCGCCCGGGTCCGGCTCACCATTCCAACGCCAGTTAAATGCGCCGTGCATACCTACGAAATGGCATTTACTGGCAATTCTCGGCTCTCTTCGCAGTGCCTCAGCAATATTCGGCATCGGGCAGATTACCACCAGGGTAACAATTTCATCTGATTGCATTATTGTATCAATAATAGACTGTACGCCGTCATCGTATACTGTACCGGGATAATCAGCTAAATTATAATCTTTCACCCATTGATATTGTGCATAACGCGGGGTATCTTCGTCAATATCGTCAAGCTTAATACCAACTCCCACCGGAATATCAGTTCTACCGGCGACTTCCAGCATCTTTGCTATTAATTTCGCACGATAAACAGTATTGTGAGTATCTGAAACGACTAACTTCACATCCAATTCTGGCGATTTCAGCATCATTGCCAATGCCCAGGTGTCGTCAATATCAGTACCGATATCAGTGTCTAAAATTACTGGTATTTTTTTCATAAATTCATTTTCCTTTCTGAGATAGTATTAATTATTTCGACCATTTCATCTAAACGATAAGGTTTGGCTAACCTGCCAACAAAACCATAATCAGAATAATTTGTCATAATCGGGTCAGTGGCATAACCACTGGTTGCGATAGCCATAAATTCAGGTTTCAGTATATGGATGTTTTTCAATGTTTCATCACCACCCATACCACCAGGCACTGTTAAGTCAAAAATTCCCATATCATAAGGTTCATTTATTTCTTCAGCATATTTCCAGGCTGCCAATGCTGACTTTCCGTCGCCAAATGCACCTACTTTATGCCCTAAACCTTCAAGTAAATCAGTCAACACCATTGCTATGATTCGTTCGTCATCCATCACTAATATCTTCATTTGTGATACTGTATGATGTTTATCAACGTGACTTTCATTAACAGGTTTGGCATCCGGTACAGCAGCTAAATATACCGAAAATATTGATCCAACTCCAGCTTTTGATGATACAGTAACATGACCTTCATGACCACGGATAATCGAAAATACTGAAGCTAAACCCAAACCTGACCCGCGTTGCTTGGTAGTGAAAAAAGGATCAAATATTTTATCTTGCATTTCAACAGGTATACCGATACCTTCATCTGCCACATCTATCTTAACATAATGCCCAGCAGGTAACAACATTCCGCTATCATCATCCAGAGTGATATTTCTGCATGTGATGTTAACTATTCCACCTTGGGGCATTGCCTGGTCTGCATTTAATAATAAATTGTGAAATACTTGCGAAATCTGACCAGCATCAGCATTAACCATCCAAATATCGTCTGGAATATCTATGTTACATCGTGTTCGCGAGCCAGATAATGCAAATGTCGCAGTTTCTTGTATAACATTATTTAAATATATTAATTCTCGTAATGGTGTGCCACCGCGGGCAAAAGTTAGCAATTGTTGCGTTAAGTCCTTTGCCTTAATAGCTGCGACCTCTGCATCTGCAATATGTTTTGCCGCTTTCTCAGCTTTATTCAATTCTATATTGATAGCAGCTAAACCAGTGCTACC
>JBIJDE010000261.1:0-6719 GCA_044344305.1 Armatimonadota bacterium | reverse complement strand
GATAGCCATTATTGCTATCCTCGCCGCCATACTCTTCCCGGTATTTGCCCGGGCGCGTGAAAAGGCAAGACAGACCACATGTACCAGTAATCAACGCCAGATTGCGGCGTCGATTCAGATGTATGCGCAGGACCATGAAGAGTCATTTCCATTATCCACTACTGTCTGGTCGGATATTAAAGTTGACCCGGGTGTGTTGAATTGTCCCAGCAAGGGAAAAAGCATGCCGAATGCTTATTTATACAATGCCGGTTCCCACTTGTCCGGGCGGGCGATTGGCGAATACGCATCCCCGAGTGATGTCCTGTTGACTGCCGATGGCGTGGCCAACACGATTCCATCGAGTGTGCTAAATTCATATGGTAACGGAAAATTCGCGAGCGGGAAGAGCATCGGCGATGTGTGCGACTTGACCAGACATGGCACCATCGTAATTTGCAGCTTCATGGATGGTCATGTGATGCCAATTTCTTCCGCAACGACACAACTCTCCACGGCGTTTTTGGCTGGTCGCAATCCTGATGAACGCACCATGCCATACCCGTTAAGCGGCGCGACCGGAATGGATTTTGATGTGGTATCAGGACCGCCTTCCGGAGTTCCTGGCGTTACTGGCACATGGCAATTCAACACAGGTTCATGGACTACACTAACCGGTACCGCATTAGAAGTTAAACTACGTGATATGTTGACTCCGACAAAAGGTCAAAATGGAATGGCTACCGGTAATGGCTGGCGTCCGGCCATAGGCGGTAAACTGACGGCGCCAACAGTCGTAACTTCTGTTGAGGCTAAATGGTCCAACGGTCAACCGTCAGGATACACCATATTTGCTTCGTCTGACGGCATAACTTGGACACAAATTACTAATGTCACCTATACGGCAAATCCGCAAATTATTCCGATTACCAATACCAAGGCATACCAGTGGTGGGCATTGCGGGAAGAATATTTAAGTTCTAATCTTGGGTTATACTATGCATATTTCACCGGGTATATGCCAGAATAGAAAATGATTTATGACACGTAGAGACGCACGGCCGTGCGTCTCTACAATGTTGCGGTATATTTCTTGATATGGGGATTTGTGGTTGGCGTAGAGACGCAAGATTTTGCGTCTCTACAATGTTGCAGAATCTTCTGTGATATGTGGGATTTGTTGTTGTCGTAGAGACGCATGGTCATGCGTCTCTACAATAGACCAGTCTTTATTTTATTTAAAATGTTGTGTTTGAAGACGCACGGCCTTTTTTAACATCAGTACCGGATATCTATTGCAATATCGCCAATATGGTGCTATTTTTGTTCAATGCGGAGGCTTTTATGAAGTTGTTAATACGTGGATTTGTTGTATCCTTGTTTACATTGTGTTTATGGGGGAATGTAATGGCAGAAAGTAATCTTCCATCTTTTCGGCATTCTATTGTTAATATCTATCCTGTCAGTGCGGTGGCGGCAGATGGGCGCGGGATTACCCTTAATGGTAATCTCGACGACTGGAAGCCGGAGGCGTTTGTCACCATGGCGGCTGATTTGGATAACAAGGAACGTTATGCCATGCGGGTGGCGACGGCTTATGATGACAAAGGGTTGTTGTTGGCGGTGCGTTTCACTGATGATACTCCGCTGGTCAATCGCGTCGACCCCATCGGTCAGCCAGATAAAGGGTGGGCAGGGGATTCATTTCAAATTCGTTTTATAACTGATTCAACTGTTGCTATTGGTACCGCAAAGGATGACATTCTTAAAGATCCGGCGAAGAACTCCCGGGTCGTTCACATGACGATATGGCAGAACTCTGATAAAAAATTGCCGGCAGTGCATGTCGCTTACGGATGGGATTTCAATACCGCACGTGTGATAACCGGTGATGAAAGCCAATTTAAGTTCATGCCGGTGCAGGGCGGCTATGTGATGGAAGGCCGGTTGCCCTGGGAATTATTACATGTTACTCAAGCGCCGGTGCCCGGTACCGGATGGATTATGACCATGCAGGGAAACTGGTCTGGCGGCGGCGTTAATGATTTGGGGCATAGTTTTTACGATCTGGTAAACTCGGCCGGATTCCCTTACCAGACCTCTGCAACCTGGGGACGCGGTTATTTTGTAAAAGCTGATGAAGTGGCGGCAAAGCTTGTAGCTCAGACTGCTGCAGAAAAGGTACTCTGGGCGCCACCTGTGGTTGAAAAATCAGCGGCTTCCATTCCGGTGCTATACACTAACCCAGCTAAAGGTTATGTTAGTCTGGCCATCACAACGGCAGACGGAGTAACTGGTCCCAATGGAAAAATAATTCGTACATTGTTAACGAAGGCGGAACGACCTGCCGGTGAACAGACTGAGCAATGGGATGGCCTTGATGACGACGGTCAGCCAGTACCTGCCGGTAACTATAATATTCGCGCGCTTACTCATGCCGGTTTAAAACCACGCTTCGTCGCCAGTGTGCATAATAGTGGAACTCCACCCTGGACTACCGAGGACGGCACAGGTAGTATGAGCGGTGACCATGGCAACCCGATAAGCGCCGCGGCGGACGACGCCGGCAATGTCTACCTGCTCTGGACGGTCAACGAACTGGGTAGCGGTATCCAGGGTATGAATGCCGCCGGTCGCAAAATGTGGGGTGGCTACCTGGATTGGGGTGTCTTTGATGGCATTAATACGGCACTCGCTTACGATAAAGCCGCCGGGGTGGTTTATGTGGCGATGGATGGCGCAAATAATAAAGCTGATCAGCCCAACCGTGGCGGAATCTACGCGTTTAACGTAAAAACCGGCCGCCGCGCCAGTCTTTGCGGCGGTAAGGACAAACTGTTAGTTACCGAATGGGCAAAGACACTGGCCAGGGACACACCGTCGAAATTGACGGCAGGTGAGCGGATGCGGGCAGGCGATTATGGCCCGGCGGATCTCGGCGCTAACCTCATCGCGTTGGCTGTATCTGGTAATCGCATCTACGCCTCGCTCTACTGGGAAAATAAAATTGTGGCAATTGATACCGCCACCGGCAACATCACCGATAGTTATGCCGTGTCCCGCCCCGCGGGATTAGCCTTCGATCAGAAGAACGGTATGCTTTACGCGGTCAGTGGCAGCGACATTGTAAAGGTGAATATTGCCACCAAGACAGTTGTGGTGGAACCATTCCTTCGCGGTCTCGACCATCCCTTTGGCCTTGCTCTTAGTCCGGACGGTAAATTATACGTGAGTGTGCGCGGCAAGCAAATGCAGGTGCTGGTATTTTCACCTGCCGGAAAGCAAATTCAGCGAATCGGCAAAGATGGTGGTCGTCCCTGGATTGGGAAGTATAATTCTAAAGGAATGCTGATGCCATCCGGCATCACGGTGGATAGTAAAGGAAGGCTGTGGGTGATGGAATACGATGCCACACCTAAACGGGTGAGCAGGTGGCAGACACGCAACGGAAAACTCGAACAAGAGTATTTCGGAAACGCCGCATATTCACCGATGCTGGCGCCGGATGTCGAGAAACCTGAAGAGGTTTACATCCACAACACACGCTTCATTGTGGATTACGATAAAGGTACAGTAAAGCCGGACGCGACAGTATTCCGGCAGGGGTGGTATAGCTCAACGCTACCAGGGCCCGGTGGTGTTTATATGGGTTTCGGCGGTAATACATTCCAGTTTGCTACTATCGGCGGGAAGAAATTCGCCACCGACGGCGGTGGTGGTCTATATGTGGCAGGTCGGGACGAATTTCGTCCTCTTTGGTATCTGGGCGGACGAACAGCGGTCCTGGAGAAGTTCTTTTCTAAGGATAATCTCTGGGGGACGAGTTATCGTTGGCAGGACACTGACGGCGACGGGTTAATTCAGGAAAACGAGGTTGAACGCATCACCGGTCATGGCTATATTCGCGGCCAGCGCGGCTATGGCGGGGACGACCTGTATCCCGGTGGCGTAATGTTGCGTGGTGGTCGGCTTTACCAACCGACCGGGCTTTCTGCCCGGGGCATTCCCGTCTACCCCAAGCCTGACGAGGCGACGAAGGTTGAATGTGCCGCGCTGAAAGACTATTATCGTATCGACACTATTCCATCGTTGAAGAGTAATTTTAAGGAGTTCTTCACTCTCGGTTCTGAAAAGTATGATGGCAAGACCCGCGATGGCGTCGGCAAGCAGGGACTCTACAAGTTCGTTAATGGTGAACAGGTGCTTTGGCGTTATAGTCGGGTCACGATTGACTTCGCCACCAAGTCGATGCCGGCACGGGTCGGCGATATTCAAGGTGCACTGCGAGTGGCAGGTCAGGCGCAATTGCCGGAGAAAAACGGCAGCGAGATTGTGGCGGTCAGCAGTTACTGGGGTTATTACTCGTTCGTCAGCGGCGACGGATTATTTCTTGGCGACGTTGGCCAGGATATGCGGCGCGGACCAAAACCATCGCACGAACAGACCTATGTTGAGAATTTTTCCGGCTACTTCTTCCGCCATCCCAAATCCGGTAAGCTTTACCTTTTTGGCGGCGATATTGACGGCCGAATATGGGAGATTACCGGATGGGAGAGCATTCAAAAAATTGCTCCGACTGCTTTGCCGGTGACTGAAGCGCAACATCAGCAAGTTATACAGGCACAGCAAGGCGCGGCAGTATCTGAAATCGTCACCAGTCTAACGGTAACTGCAGGCGTGCCAAAACTTGATGGTGTCGGGATTTACCAAATTGATTTAGGTGATGCAGGAAAAGCAAAGGCTGCACTTGGTTATGATGCCGAACGGCTTCACGCGGTATTTCAGGTGCCTGACCGCAGTCCATGGCGAAACACCAGTACCGATTGGCGTTATGCCTTCAAGGGCGGCGACGCTGTCGATATCCAGTTGGGACCGGGAAATCAGACAAAACCCGCGCAACCGGGCGATGTGCGCATCGTAATAGCACCTTCCGATAACGCAAAAGGATTTGTAGCCTTCGGTATGTGGCCCAAGGTGGGTGGCGGCATTGCGGCAGAACCACAACTATACAAATCCCCGGTACGTGAAGTTAACTTTGAGCGTGTCGCGTTGCTGCCAGGTGTGGAATGCCGGATTGAAAAGAGCAAAACCGGCTATATTGCCCGAGTAAGCATTCCATGGAAAGAACTCGGATTGACTGCACCAGTTAAAGGCGGAGTTTTGCGCGGCGACATCGGCGTGTTAGTCAGTGACGATGGCGGACAACGCACGGTATTGCGCCGTTTTATTTTTAATAAAAACACTGCCATCACCATGGATGCCCCCACCGAGGCGGAAGTCGAACCGCAGTATTGGGGATTGATGAAGTTTGAATAAGGATTAAGAAATGCAAAATATAAATAAAATTATCATTGCAATTGGTGTTTTGATAGCCGGTTCTTTTATTGTGTTGTCGGCTGATATCCCCGGCACACAACTCTGGTCGCGCGATTTCGCTGATGGCCAACTCGGCATGTATGCGATGAATGTCGCCGGAGGTAAGGCGGAAGTTGTCGATGTAGACGGGCAGAAACAGGCGAAGGTGACGTTGCAGTTCACACCGCGTACTGGTCGTCATCAACTGCAGTTTTTTGCGGATAAAGGCGGAATCAATCCGAAAACAGGAAACTATTTTCTCGCAGTGTATGATTATCGTTTTGGTACTAACACCGGTATGCAAATGAATGCAGAAGCATTCCCGTTTTCAGCAGGTAATGTATTAAAATCCGGTCCGGCAAAATCTATCTGGTCGCAAACCGGCAAACCGGATGCAAAAGGATGGATACAGAGAAAAATTATTTTTCAGGTACCTGATGATAAGTGGGATGGCAGTTTGCTGCAGTTCCGCCTGCTCATGTTTCAGGACGGTATGCAGACGGATGACTCTTCGACGATATTTTTCCGGCAGATAAACATGCGGCAATTAACTGCCAGCCAGGTGAATGAGGTTCAGCCGGGATTAATAACATCAAATGTCGTTGATACGACGAAACCACCAGTAATTGATGTTAAAGAAAAGCCGGAGCCTGTAGTGGTGCCAATTACCTTTAAAGTAGATAAACCGCAGGCGGTTACTATTGTCGTTGAAGATGAAAAAGGCAAGCGGGTACGTAATATTTTCGGAGGAAAGGAGTTTCCTGCCGGTACCCATACCGTGTCATGGGATGGTCTGGTAGAGACAAAAACTGAAATAGTAACTGTTCACGGCCACTATGTATATGGCGTGCCGCGTTACGCACTTGCCGAACCGGGGAAATATTTTGTGCGCATTCTGACGCATGATCCGGTGGATGTATTGTACGAATTTGCGGTTAACACCGGCGGCAATCCACCGTGGAAGACGGTTGACGGTAAAGGCGGTTGGCTGCATGACCATACCCCGCCGACTGATGTCGTCTATATACCACAAAAAAAACAGATGCTGGTTTGCAGTCCGGTTGGCGAGATAGGGCATGGCATGGTCTATCTTGACCCGGCAAATGGCAAGAAGCTGGCCGGCGCGCGCAGTTATGGCGTTGGCGGCGGTTGGTGCGGAGCACAATTACTGGCAAGGGACGCAGGACCGAAGGCGCGTACGGAAGTGCAGGCATTCAGCGCCACTGCTTTTGCGGAGTTTGTCGAGTTTTGGGAGCATAGCGACCGCGGTAATTATAAGATATTCAGTTATAAACGCGCGGATAAAAAACCGGTTTCTGCTGCCGGATTGGTTGTATACAATGACTGTGCAGTCATCAGCCTGCCGGATGAAGGACAGTTGCTCA
>JBIJDE010000328.1:0-5755 GCA_044344305.1 Armatimonadota bacterium | reverse complement strand
TTTACATAATTAAATCAAATTTTTGCAGGGAATGAATAAATTTTTCAGAAAATAGAGTTATCTAATTAAATGGAGAGATGTTATGTCTTCAAATCGTCCTGCAATTGTAATTTCGGTAGAGCATCAAAAGATAATTGATGAAGTTATGGCTGATGTCCGTAAGAATGACGGGTTGGCCACTGTAGATATTGAGAAGTTTTGGGTTGATCAGGAAATATCTATGAAAGAACCTTTTGGCGATATTCCTCAGGTTCCATTGGGGTTGGCGGGGATGAGTGGAGAATGCATTTATGCTGAGTTGGGGATTCCGGAAGATTACTGGAAATATGAGCAGGATGAAAAATGGCGACTGGAAATGCATCGCGCTTATAATGATAAATCGGAAATAATAGTCGGCAGAAGATTATTAAATGAAAAAACGCATGATAAAACAATTGACTATCCCGGCATAAAACAGTTATATCACGTATTTGAATCGGAAAACGTATGGCATGCCGGTTCATGGTGGTTGCAACAATCCGCACATGGCGAGGATGAACTGACTGCATTATTGGACCGGGTTGAGGCGAGAATTGAGAATTTGCGAAGTTTTATATTACCGGAAGGCTGGGATGAAGCGAAGGCACGATTAATGCCGCAAGGTATTAAACCGGGATTAGTACGCGGAATCCGCGGACCGGTAACTTTTGCAACCTCAATATTTGGTGCAGAAGATTTAATTTATCTAATTTACGATAACCCGGATTTAGCAACGCGATTTAGCAGTCTAATCTTAAAAGGTTTATTAAAAATGGCAGAAATTATGGATGAGGAAGCCGGTTATACCCCGGAGAATGCACCGCGAGGATTCGGATTTGCTGATGATAATTGTGCATTGCTAACCGCCGATATGTATGATTTATTCGGCTACCCGGTATTGAAAGGCATGTTTGATAAATACGCACCTGCTCCGGAAGATTGGCGATACCAGCATTCTGATAGCGCAATGGCGCAACTGTTGCCGGTCATCGGTAGGCTTGATATGAAAGGCGTAAACTTTGGACCGACGGTTATGGTAGACGAGATTCGTCACTACATGCCTAATGCCGCTATTTATGGTCAATTGGCACCTTTCACCTTCAGCATGAATGAAGAAGAGCGTATGATAGCAGAATTTCTACGTGATTACGATCTGGCAAAAGAGAAAAAGGGTCTGGTATTCACCACCGCTGGTTCAATAAATAACGGTTCGCTATTAACCGGTATGCGGATACTAATGTCAGTAATTCAGAAGTATGGAAGGTATTAATTAATAATTAAGAATTAAAAATTAAGAATTGAAAATTATACAGGCTTTTGCGAAACCTCTATTTTTCTAAAATTATTGCTCGTTATTTACGTTTTTGAGAGTAAATAAGGGACTGACACCGAGTGGCGAAGCCATGATGGTGTCTGTCCCATCGGGTTTTGCAAAAACCTCTATAAATTTATAATTTAAGTTAATTTTTTCTTTGAATTACTTATATAATTTTTAATTTTTAATTTTTAATTTCGATTGTGCCTCTTTCAATATTAGCTAAAAAGCAGTAAAATAGTTTTATTATGTCATTTTCAAAATTTGAGAAGAAATTAGAGGGGATGGTTGAGGGGATATTTTCCCGTGCTTTTCGAGCCCCGTTACAGCCGGTTGAGCTGGCGAAGAAGCTAACTCGAGCGGTAGAGGATAATCGTACCATCAGTGTTGCAAATACGTTTGTGCCCAACCTATACAAAATTTTTGTATCTCCAACTGACAACCAGACATTTGTAACCCTGGGTCCAAAGTTAATAGCAGAATTAGAAAAATATTTACGTGAGTTTATAGCTGACCGCGGTTACAAGACTGTTGGTGGTGTTGTAATTGAAATACATCCTGATGAGAATATTAAGCCCAGCGGTATAGAAATTACCCCGGAAAACGCGGCTAACATCCCACAGATTTCTCCATTACCCGGCGACCCGATAACAGGTAGAATCGTAACTTTTAATCATAATGGAATGCAGAAAAGTCAGATTAGTTATATTTTATATAAGAACACAGAGATACCGCTTGCTGATGGTATGACATTTGGACGAAGCACTACAAACACGGTAGTATTATCTGGCGTAGAAATATCACGCAATCACGCTGAGGTAGTACAAACAGAAGAAGGATGGTTGCTGAGAGATAAAGGTAGTGCCAACGGGACAATGGTAAATGGTAGATTAGTAAACAGTCATTTGCTGGCGAAAGATGATAAGATTATGATTGGAAATGAGATATTGCAAGTGAAATGATGAGGTTGGGGTAGGGGATTAGGTTGCTAACAGCCTAATCCCCAATCCCTAATGACCTATCAATTTTCTGCAGGAAGTGCGAACTTTAATACGTATGAACCGGTGATTACGTTTATCAATCCTTTGTCATCTGGTGGTTGAATTGATTCTACCCGCAACAGGTCATATAGGTCTTGTTTGGCTACTATTTGTCCGGTTGCAAGTTTGATTACTAACAGGCGGGAAACAAGGTTGCCGCTACCTTTATCCCACTGTCCGGCGATAACACCAAGGGTGCCGCTGGCGAGGAATTGTGCATAGCCACCTTTGATTGACCAGAGTTGTTTTTTCTGTTTTATATCATAAAAGTCTGCTGTTCCAGTATCTGAGTTAAGAATTAATCCATATTTACTTGCCTGGGTAATTTTGTCACCGGATGCGTTGTCAATGGACATTAATTCTTTGCCATCGCGACCATAAACAGTTAATGAACCTTTTGCGGCTTTTGGTTTATTCTTATCAGTCTTTCCTGTGGTTAATAATGCTACCCATTCACCATTAGCGGCAACAGTTATAATTGAAGGTATAGAGTCATCATTTCTGGCAATTTTAAATATTTCTTCACCATTTTTACCAAATAATATTAAACTGCCATCTGTTGTTGCTACGGCTAAGTACCCGTCATTGCTTAAACCGGCAACGGGTTGGATTTTTAACCCATCTGTTAATGAAACTAATGTGCGTAAGTCTGGCGAGATGAAATATACTTCAGGTTTTGTTTTATCTTGCTTACCGAGTATCAGCATCAGATGTCCGGTGCTGTCAGAATATTTGGCATCCAGAACGTGAGATTCCGGTTGCAGATTCATTGCTATTGGCTGCACTTGGGTTCCGTCTGGTTTCATCATGACAATCTGCGCCCGACCGTTTTCTTCGGTAGTGTATCCCCGGGCAGTACCGTAATTGTCACGAACTAACAGGCTTTCTTTGGATAATACAATTTCGCGCAATACTTTACCATCATCATCAAGAATATTCAGTGATTGGGCAGCAGTGTCCCCAGGACGAGTGCTGGACCGATATTGCTGAAGTATCCAGTTATTCGCTACAAAGCCGCGAGTCTGACCTTGCCATGCACTCATGCGGATTGGCGCAGCTGATGTTGGGGTTGTAGTATCTATTGTAGTGGTTTTGTTTGCAGGAACTATTTCAACTGTAGCACTATCTTTATCATTATCAATTGATGCTGTTACTGTTGCTCTGCGAATATCACCATTTTCAAGCAATGGTGCGGTAAGGGTAGAACGGACACGGCCATTGCGGTCAGTAACGAATGCATTTGCTGATAATGTACCGATATTTGTTGATAATACTACTGGCTGGTTACTGGCAGGTCTATTTGTTCCAGCATCTGTTACAGTTACATCAACAGCACAAAAATCGTTGCCATCACCATCAATAGATGTAGGTGTAAGGCTGACTTTAATATTAAATATATTACCGTTTTTGACTCCTGTTAGCAGAGTAATATACCCGGTTGCGGTCATACCATTTGGTCCATTGGCAATAATAGCCGCTTGCGGTTCTTCTGCAGCGAAAGGAGTGGTATATGTTGCAATCGCGCTACCGGTCGCATCTGTAGTAACTGTCTTAGGGAAAATCTTGCCTGCGGTAGTCATTAATGCAATTGGCATATTCGTATATACTTGCCCGGTTTGCTGATTTATCGCACGTACTAAAACCTGTGCTGTGGTTAAGCCATCAGTATTTAAAGTTTTTGGCGTTATAGTTAGCAAAATTCCCATGTTAGTTGGTGTTGGATTAGGATAATTGGGATCATTAGGGTAAGTATTTCCTTGCAGGAAAGTTATTGTACCCATTCCGTTAGCACCATTAGTCTGTGCCGATATAGTAGCCTGACCGGGGAAACGTGGAGCAATGATAGTTGCCCTGGCACGGCCTGTCAGGTCGGTAATTATATTCGTTGGTTGGATTGTGCCTAATGTGGCGGTGAGGAATATTTGCTGCATTTGCATGGGACGACCTAAAGCATCCATTGCTATGATATCAACAGTGCCCATAGATGCACCATCAGCAGCAAGCGTTTGTGGAAATACATTAACGGTGATGTTTGGTCGTTGATAATCGCCACCACCATTATTACCATTATAGCTAATGAAAGCACTTCCTGTAGTTCCCAATGCTGTCGCGGTAATAGTGGCTTGACCATAAACACGAGGTGCTATTAATGAAACCCTGGCATGTCCGGTATTATCGGTATTAATTGATGCCGGCTGCAAAGTCCCTAATGTAGCGGTGAAATTAACCGGAACATTAATTCTTGGCATACCATTTGTATCGAGAATCAAAGCATCAACAGTAGCGGTTGAGTAACCATCTGGTATAATGTTTGCAGGATTAACTGTTACCTGAATCTGCTGGTTTGTTGATGGGTTTATTGCGATATTGGTATATGCGCGTTTGTTAAGATACTGTGCAAAGGCGGTAATATGGGCGATACCTGCTACCTGTACATTTGGCGTTTGTCCAGGAGCACGATATGTTACTGTCGCTCTACCGTTATTGTCAGTCATGCTCAATGGGTCAATACTACCTAAATCGGTGGAAAACTGTATTGGTTGTTGTACAATAGGTTTGTTCATTGCGTCAGTCAAAGTTACATTGATTGTTGATGTGCTGTAACCATCTGCTGACATGGTTTTTGGACTTGCAGATATTTGGAAATCGGATACTTTTTCACCGGTATTTGATTGTTGTACAGGTGCGGTTGCAATGGATGCGTATTTATCATCGATTACACCAAGTACTTCAATCTGTTTCATGAATAAATCAGTATATTGGTCAATGGTCATGTTGCGAGCACCTAAAACCAGGCTCACCATGGCGATACCATCTGCATCTGATATTGCGGTTAATGATGATAATGTCCCAAAGTTAGTGCTGAATTTTATAGTCTTGCCGGCGCGTGTTGCACCATACGCACGAGCAGTAATAACAGCATTTGCCGTTCCACCTGATTGCAGGCGTATCTGTTTTGGGTCTATAGAAGTTTTAATATATATAGGTGGGGTAGTCAGGTCATTTTGCTGAACCACCATTTCGATAGCTCTTTGTGTAGGTGGGTCATCTGCGAAACGCAAACTGTCATCAGCGGTAATAATAACAGCATAAACCCCAGGTTCAGCAGGTGCAGTCCAGGTGAAAGATGTTTCGCTGGTCATTTTATAACCTTGCTGTAGAGTTCCGGCAGTGCAATATCCTGCAGCTGTAACCGGGTCTTTTACCTGTTTGCCATTAAGACCATATAAACCAAGTTCATAGTCATTATCAAACATTTTTACATTTAATCTAACTGTAGAATTTGGCCGCAACTGGGTTGTACGGTCTGGTGTAACCGTTAAATTTATTAACTGACCTTCTGTGTAAGTTGCACCAAAGGCGAATAAGGTACTGATAAATA
>JBIJDE010000327.1:0-5764 GCA_044344305.1 Armatimonadota bacterium | reverse complement strand
ATGCTTTCATGCAATTTAATAACTGCCTCAGCTACTATATCTATAGACTGAGGCAGTTAGGAAAAGTTAACTAAATGAAAATAAATTAATTAAAATATCCAATTTTCATATTATCAACGATCATATTTGTGCCTGTTTCACGCGTTGTGCGGACATCAAGCACGAGTGATGTTGCCAATTGGTAATTTCCGGTCAGTTTTGGACTTTCAATTACAGTACCATCTATCGATACCCATACCTTAGTTCCATCTGTCAGGAATAGAATTTTATGCCAACCGGTATCCATACTGTTTCCCCATGAAAACTTATTGCTGATGTCATTGTTTGTTGTATCGTTGGTAAATGATAAATAAGTGTGAAAAACATAATTGGTGGGAGCGCCGACCCATTGTGCATTGTGGGCAAATTGGGCGATAAAGTTATCTGCTGAATCTTTTAATCCGATACTTGTTACCAGATAACCAGAATTTATTTTAAAATTACCTGATAGACCAAGTACCTTATATGTACTTGGTGCTGACCCGCCAACTGCTGACAAAGCAAGCGTTGCTTTTGCCGGGTAGTTCCAGGGAGTACCATTCATATAGACTCCTTGTTTGCCGGGACCGGTGGTGTCAACTTTCATACCATGTAATCCATTTGCGCCGGTAGGATCTGTTGCACCCCAATCAAGTGTCCATCCGGTTTGTCCTGCTAATGCTGCACCTTGAGATGTTAATTTTGAAAAAAGAGCCAGGTTTGGAACCTGCCAAATAGCGACATTTTGTTGGGTAGCAACATGACCGTCCATATAGGACAGTATACTTGCATTGCTATGCCGTTTATCAATGTCGCCAACAGTACTGATAAGATTTGTTGTAGCACTGCTATCACCAGTCATAGGCATAGCTGTAGGGTCATCAACATCACCAAGACTGGTTCCGCTGATTGAAGATACATATCCATAACCATTGGGAGTAGATTTGCCTTTTGTTGGACAAACCAATACACCTGGGTCAACTTTTATATCAGACCAAATTGTATTAGTAGATGGCAAAGTCTCTTCATGGTCTTGTACATACATTTGGATAGAAGCTGCAATTTGACGTTGATTGCTGGAACATGTGGTTGCCCGGGCTTTTTCACGTGCTCTGGCAAAAACCGGGAACAGAATTGCGGCGAGGATAGCAATAATGGCTATCACGACCAACAATTCGATTAGAGTAAAACCTTTCGAGTTAATACTACGATTCATAATTATACCTCCAAGATAGTATATTCATCGAATCGATTTGATGAATATGTTGACATTAAATTTAGCATATAGAGTTACGGTTGTCAATACTATTTTGACGATATATGGATGCTTCTGTATAATTTATAAAATATTATGAAAAAAACTAATAAATTAAATCCAGATAATACACGGACACTAAGTAGGCCAGTATCATTACAAGATATAGCTAAGTATTGCGGCGTATCACCATCAACTGTATCTGTTGCTTTGCGTGGAAAAGAATGTGTATTGCCAAATACACGTGAACGTATATTAGACGCAGCCAAATTACTGGGGTATGATTCTGCACAAAATGCAGCAGCAAGCCGTTTGCGAATGAATGCTCCACACCATGAGTTTATTAATCAAATGGTGGCATTGGGATTTCCTAAAGATTATTATTTATCTACATATTTCAATAATCTCGCCTGGGGAATAATGGAAGTGTTGCTGGCGCATGATTTCGTACTGGTTCATGTTCCTTTCTCATTTCAAGAACCTGATAAGTTGGATATATTATCACTACCACCAGTGTTCCGTAGGGGAGAGGTAGATGGCTTAATAACATATCCTGATCAACATTTTGAAATTCTTGTAAATAATTTACGAGAAACATCAGGATTTCGTGAACGTCCTATTGTCTGCATTATGCATCCTGGCCCGACAACACATTCAGTATTGGCAGATGAAGAACAAGGTGCATATTATGCTACTCGGCATTTACTTAAAAATGGGCATCGTCAAATAGCTCAAATTGCACACCCGTATTTTCGTACCATGCCAGAATCAGAATCGTTTGTACGAAGGTTTAATGGTATAAAAAGAGCATTTGCAGAGTTTGGATGCAATATTGATGATAGTTTGTATTATCTACCATTACCATCCGGATGGTTAGATCCAACAAATCTATATGATGGAGCATTGCCTTCGATTATCGATAAGAATAAAAAAGAAATAGTTTCAGTATTTGATTTTTTTAAAAATAATCCGAAAATAACTGCGGTTATGGGAATGAATGATGCATCTGTAATATATCTTTGGCATTTGTTATCTGATTTAGGATATAGTGTTCCTGAAGATATCAGCCTTATTGGTTTTGATGATACTGATTCGATGCTTGATAATGCAGGTAGGAATATATTAACAACTATAAAAATTCCGCTACGTGAAATAGGCAGGCAGGCCGCTCAAATACTAATCAGTTCTCTTGCACAATCAAATGTAATGCAAAAAAATATCGTTTTACCGGTAGAGTTAGTAGTTCGACAATCTGTAAGAAAAGTATAAAAAAGCTCCGGCAGGCAATAAAAATTAACTTGCCGGAGCTATCTGTATTATTTCACTTCAATTTCAGATGTCATTCGGGTTATTTTATCCATTCCTGCGATTTCCCAGATGCTGGCGTAACCGCCGGCACCAGCAACGAAGTACCATTTCTTATCTTTTGCATTTTGATATACAATTGAGTTGAAATGTTCTACTCGTAGTGTGTTTTCGCTTGGTAATGCTGTAGCACTATCATCCAATAAATTTCCTACAAACAGTCCATCAAATGAATATACTTTATCCTGTCCATTTTCATCAACAAAATCAAAGTATTTGCCGTCGATTGGGCCACCCAATCCACATGCTCTGCCATAAAACTCACCATTTTTTGCTATGCCACTCGCTTTTTTACCAGCACGCCATAATAATTTTCCATCTTTATCCAGTCGATATACATAGACATCAGACAAATGCGAACTATGACCGATACCGCGCGGGTCGGAACCATTAGCGTCTGCATTTCCGAATATTCCTCCATCTGGAGCATGCCAGATATTGCTGAAGCCAGCGTTTTTACCAGGTTTTTGTGCTGCTGCCAATGGGAAATACCTGACATTTTTATTAAAGTCGTATGTCGGAATACCTGATTTCGTAAATGTAGGTGTTAACACAATTATCGATTGATTATTATTCAGATATACTGTAAGGTCTTTTTCATCAATACTGCCAGCCCAATATGAACCTTTATATGTTGATAATGGGTCAGTTGTAGGTGGATAATCAACTTTCTCACCTTCATCTACTTTACCATTTTCATTTAAGTCATTAAATATCCACATAGGTTTGGTTTTATTCTGCCATTCACCGGCTATTGATGATATCAGAATCATTTTATTGTCATCTATTCTAAATAAGCTGCAAGGAGTTCCACCACAGAACATATATTGTTTACCATTATGATTAATTATTCGTGGGAACCATCGGCCATATTTTTCCATCGAAAATTTTTCCCATGCGGCATCTGGTCGACTGGTTTTATTCTTATAATCTAATTTATGGCGAATTATTGCTTCGCCACCCCAAATATATAAATCTTCTGGTTTTTGGGGGTCTACACAAACTTCACCACTGATATACCATGGTCCGCACCATAATTTTTCATATCTTAGATTTGAATTTAAACGAACGAAGTTTTTAGGTGCAGCATCTTCTGAATAGAATATTTTACCCGATGCGGCAACGGTAATTCCAGCTGGTCTGCGCAGTTGATCAACATAAAACTTGCCATTATTCTCTCGTCCACCTAATTTCCCGAAAGTACCTTTTAACTTCCCGTTTCTATCAAAACGTTTGATTTGCTGTGCTATACCACGATCAGTTACAATAATCATGCCTTTTTTATCGACGGCAACATCGAAAGGTGATGATAATTTACTGGTTACTATCGGTTTTATTTCTCCAGTTTTAATATTTAGACCGACAATTTTATTTTCACTTACCACTAACAGTCCATTTGTACCATCAATACAGATTCCCGATGGTTTAGTAACATTATATGTCCCGGTAGGATTTAATGTTTCAGTATCAAAACATGCAATTTTATTTTCTGATGGTACAGAAATATAGACAGTAGTTGCATCGGCGGCAAGTGATGCCCCATTTGCAATACCTGATAATTTATATCCTAACGGGTCGCTGCCGTTGTGGGCAATTGGTGCATATTTTCCATCTTTAGAAAATACTCGCCATAATCCATTTTTATCATTAAGAATATAAACGTATTTGCTGTTGCTGGCGACGCTTATCTGTCTTCCCGGTTGTGCCAACGGGCTATGTTGACGCCATAAAACATTGCCATCTTCATCTGCATGGATAAGCAGACCATCACCTTCCTC
Source organism: Armatimonadota bacterium (assembly GCA_044344305.1). GTDB lineage: Bacteria > Armatimonadota > Hebobacteria > CAIYQO01 > CAIYQO01 > JBAXQQ01. The sequence continues at coordinate 1,348 of JBIJDE010000327.1, read as the reverse complement.
AACTCCCCACAATGGGTATATACCGGTAGCATCTGAAGCTATATCCTGAACATTATCCCATACACCACCCCAACCACCATTTGGGTTTTCACTTTCATAAGGTGGTTTGCCTGGACTCGTTGCACTTGTAACATATTTCGCATGAAGTCCTGCATTTAACAATGCCCGTACTTCATATTTTCCTGCTGTTACAGCGTTGCCATTATCATCATAGCCATCCCAACCGAGTTCTACTTTGCCGCCATCTGTTGACTGACCGGCAGTTAATGTGCGCATTAAGGTTCCATCAGTTCGATATATTCCTGCGGATAGCAAACCTTTCCCCGGTACATCTACAGTAGTCTTAGCTTTTACAACTGTAGTTGCATTAGCTAAAGCTGGTTGTTGTAAGTTAACATATACCGTTTTGGGTGCATCTGCCAAAAAATGTGCCTGACCCCAATCACCCATGCCGCGGAATGAACTTATTGAACCCATACCATACGCGCGAAGTCCATTTTTCCAGATTCCTGCCATGGTGATTGAGATAGAATCTCCGGCTTTGGGATAATTTCCACTTTGAATTATTGTCCATGGTATTCTTGCTTCAAATGTACGGCCACCAGGAGAAACCTTTGATTGAATAGACGCTGAACTGCTGTCACCGGTCATAAAGGAAAATGAGCGCTGCATCGCAATGTAATCTTTTTTCTCTCCGGCGTTGTGCCATAATGCGAATGTAAGAATATCCATATTTTTCTTAATATCGCCACCCTGGTTTTTTGGGTCGGCAGCCATTCTAACTTCTATAGAATCGCCATACCACCATACATTATTTACCCCGCCATCGTTAATGAATGGCTGAGCAGCGTTAAATATAGCAGCAATATAAAGGGCATCTTTGTCATACATCAGTGTCCAGGTAACATTGTATTTATCTTTAAGTGAAGGGTCTACATACATCGGCCCATATGCACAGGTAAGATTCCAATCAGCAAGGTCGCCATCAATTGTAACTTTACCAGGGGAGGGGACAACAAAAAGATCAGAACTATCTATTACTATCGGATTTTCGCCGGTTGCGCAAAATATGCCGGTTCCCCATAAATTACGTTCAAATCGCAACTCGGATGGGATATCGAGAATCTGACTGGCACCACGACTCCACCATACTTTTGCGAGATTTTTGCTGCCAGCATTATCACTGAAGTTAACCGCCACATCAGTGCCAATTTTTTGACCAGCATTGGGTTTGAATCCATCAAAGAATACCAGAGGAAGTTTAACTTCAGCAGTATAACCACCTCCAGAATTAACAATTGACATCTCTGCTCCTGGTACCGGACCCATCCAGGCAATATCGATACTG
>JBIJDE010000040.1:0-18770 GCA_044344305.1 Armatimonadota bacterium | reverse complement strand
CATTATTATCAATAATAATTTCCCAATAGCCACCTTTATCTGGTCCTATGCGGCGAATTAAATGGTCATTTTTCATTTTTGTTAAGTGCCATTCAATACCTTTTATAGAAATACCGATTAGAGTTGATAATTCAGCCGCTGTAATTTCTGGATTTATATTTATTAGTTTAATAATTTTCTCCCCAGTTTTCTCCCCAGTTTTCTCCGACGTATTTCCTGTATTGGAAACATCATCACTAACAGGAACTTCGCCGGTAAATGTTACCATTACTCCACCAAAGTCATATTTAATTTCTGGTTCAGTTGCTTTTGCCAATCGACATTCATTTTTAATTTTTTCTATACCACGTCCCCATGCCTCGATATATCCAGCACGAAAGAATGTTGATGCTAATAGTGGATTATATGGTATCGACGGATGTTTACCCAACAAGCGTTCAATAGGTAACTCTTCTGCTATTTGGGCGGCATTCCATATGATAATTTTATCTTCATAGACACTTATTTGTACTGGATTTGCACTGGCATAATCTTTATGTACTATTGCGTTACTAACCGCTTCTCGTAATGCTATAGGTGGGAATAAAAATTTATCTATTCGTTGAATGCCTTCATAATGAATGTAGGCTTTCATATATTTTGTAGTTAATAAATCTAGTGTTCTGTCTACTTGCGAAAAGATATTGCCATGAATTTCATCTTGATAGATAAGATCAGTATTTGTTCTAAAAAAACCGATTTTAACGAATGCACCTGAAACAAAAGTTTCAGGATCATCAGAAAACAATAATGCTGCCGCCCTTTTCAGATAATTCCCATCAGTTAATTTCAACTTGGCAAGAAGCTGTTCTTTACTTTCATGTTGTGCAGATGAATCTAACCTGCCGCTTTGAAAACCTTTTTTGATAAATAAATCAAATGCTGAATCAGCAAGATGTGCAATTTTTAAACGTGGGTGTGATACACCGTCCCAATGAAGACCGAATTTCTTTAGCAAAAACGAATCAAGTGCTTGTCCTTTTAATTCCTGCTTGGTACTACCACTGCGATAGTGGTATTCACCTTTGTAATTAACAGGATAAGGTTGGGCATCAACTTCTATTTCAATATAATCTTTATCATTTTCTGTTTTCAGTTTTACATCCACAATAATACCGAGAATGGATAACACTTTATTAGGAATTTCTTCTATTAAGCGTACAGAATTGACTGCACCGGTAATCTGCCCACGGTCATTTTTTCCAATAACCAAGGTTCCACCATGAGCATTTGCGAAACCGCAAATCCATTTCAGATATTCGTCTCGCCAATTTTCTTTCCATTCAAGTTGATGATTTTCAATAGTATTGTTTTTCATGAACCTTTCTCCATATCCCATCTATTCACTATTTTATATCATTATTGATAATAAAATCAAGTTGTTCTTTTGCAGGAATTCCCCAACTTTTTCCGAATAATTTATTATGCCTTTGGGCATAAAGAGAGGTATTTTATGCAAGAGAATCGCGTCATTGACGACCTGCCTTTGTTGTTGGATGTTTTGCCGCAGCATATTCGCGAGATTTTGATGCGGTTGCCGCATATTGATACATTGCTTGAGGTTATTCTGGATTATGGACGCGAACCGGAAGCGCGTTTCCCCGGCACTTTTGAGACTATTTCTACCATTTCGGTGACGATGGAAGACCTGGACAGCGTGGTGGAACGCATCGGCGATTTTGGCGATGACAACCGCGCCGGTATCCCTCGTACCCTTCACCGCATATCTGCATTGCGAAACCGTGTTGGCCGCGTAGTTGGTCTTACCTGCCGGGTGGGACGCATGGTTTACGGTACTATCGATATTATCCGCGACGTAGTAGAGGAAGGACATTCTTTGCTATTGCTGGGTCGGCCAGGAGTTGGCAAAACCACAAAACTTCGCGAGATGACCCGGGTGCTGGCGAATGAATTGCAGAAACGCGTTATCGTCGTTGATACCTCTAACGAAATTGCCGGTGACGGCGATATTCCCCACCCCGCCATCGGTCGCGCCCGTCGTATGCAGGTGCCGCGAGTGGCGCAACAGCATAACGTGATGATTGAGGCGGTGGAAAACCACATGCCGGAAGTTATCATTATCGACGAAATCGGCAACGAAGCGGAAGCGATGGCGGCGCGTACCATTGCCGAACGCGGGGTACAGTTAATCGCCACCGCCCACGGAACCACCCTGGACAATTTGATGCAAAACCCCACCCTGAACGACCTCATCGGCGGAATTCAGGCTGTCACACTTTCTGATGACGAAGCGCGTCGACGCGGGACGCAAAAAACCGTACTGGAACGCAAATCCCCGCCAACTTTTGATGTACTGGTAGAGATGGTGGAGCAGGACAAACTGGCGGTATATCATAACCTGGCAGATATTGTAGACCGCAAACTGCGCGGGGGAAGTCCGGCACCGGAAATGCGAATATTAACCGCCGAGGGTGAAGTTGAAAAGCTGGAATCGCCGGTAAAATATGAAGATGAGGAAGAGACTGAAGAATGGGGTGACTATGCCGGATATCTGGACAACCATAAAGCCGCGGATATCTCACCTGAAAAATCTATTTATATATTCCCGTACGGGGTGGCGCGTAACAAACTGGAACGCGCGATAAACGAAATCGGGGTGAATGCCCTGATGGCGCGACGAATGGAAGATGCCGACGTTATAATCGCGGTGAAACAGCAGGAACGCCGCGACAGCGGCAAACTGGCACAGGCGATGCACCACGGCGTACCGGTACACATTATCCGCAACAACACCTATCAGCAGATAGTGAATGCCCTGTACGACATGTATAAAATGAGCCAGAACGGCGGCGGCAGCGACCACGACGCCATTCGCGAGGCGCGGGAAGCCATTCGCGAAGTGCTGGCAACCTCGCGACCAGTAGAATTAGCCCCCAGAAATGCCTATCAGCGACGATTGCAACACAAACTGGCAATGCAATACCACCTGCATACCGAAAGCGTGGGAACAGAACCAATGCGACACGTAAGAGTATGCAAATGAGGAGAGAGGAGTGAAGAGAGAAGAGTGAGGGAGAAGAGTGAGGGAGAAGAGAGAAGGGAAGTTGTACTCAACTTCCCTATAGTATTCTACATATCTTTTCGTTAATTCCTTTGCTTTTTTAATCCCATAGCCCACGGCAACGCACTCACGCTTATACACATTTTTTAAAATCATTGTGTAAACAATGATTTTGACTCCGTTAGGAGTCGGATGTTTATAGAAAAAGTCTTGAAATATAGATTACGACCCCAGAGTGGGTCGGATGTGTGGGTGGCAGTGACCATCTATTTAAAAATGAAAATTGCAGGTAATTATATCCGACCCACTCTGGGGTCGATTAGCTTTTATTAGTTTCAATACTATATATATCTGACCCCATCCGGGGTCAAAGATAAATTGATAAAATGTGTATAAAGGTGAGGACAACGCTGTGGGTAGTTTTAGGATAGGAATTTACGCTCTGTAAGAGCATAATTCCTTTTCTTTGAGGAATTGTGCCCTTACAGGGCGTAAAATTGTTATGTATTCGGACCCACAGCGACGCTGTGGGCTATGGAATTATATGATAAAAATACATCTTTTTTGTATATTTTTGAGTTATGATGAATACTATACAACTTCCCTTGTAAAAAATATTTTAAAAATTATGACTTTTTTACTCGTATTTTATTACTAACTTGCTTAAACATAACACCTTTTCCAATTTATTCAACTCAATTTTAATAGAAACAAACTAATACTTTTTTTTAGGTATATCTACTATGCTACGGCAGCTTTATTAATGTTATTTTATTATTTTTATGGTAATATTAGAAGGTAGAATGTATTAATGAAACTTTTTCATGTTGTTTGTGTATAAGATGTTATAGAAAAGATTATATATGGTATGTTTAATGTTTTATATCTCTTTAAGTGGGTAAACTAATATTTGGGTTAAATAATTATCATAGACATCTATACAAAAGTTAATTTTAGTAGTATAGTTGTCTTGTTTTGCAATCATTGCAAAATTTAAATTTCAAATTTAATTCGCGAAATCTAAAAAACGGAGAATATCAAATGTATTCAAAGACCAACAAAGAGCGTGTGCTTGATTATCTGTGGCAAATCGCCCCGGAGAAAGCAACCAACAAACAGATTGCCAAGGATGCCGGTCTGGTTTCTCACCAAGTGGCTTATATGCTCACTCAGGAACTATTGCGAAACCGCCAGATTATCGGCGAACGCGGTAATGGCAACTGGTTATTTACTGTTAACCCTGCAACATCATTGAAAACACCACATGGCGATATGCGCCTGACTGCTTCCGGCAGCGTTTTCTATGACCCAAAACGTTTGAAAGCCTCAATCGAAAAAGAACTCGGCAACAAAACAAAATGTAAAAAATGGGGTGGAACAGTTCCTGGTTTCCCAAAAGATTTTGACTTTGTATCAGAAGATGGCACTATCGTTGCTGACATTGCTCAGATCAGCATGGTAAGTGGCGAAAAATTGATGTTAGCAAAGTTCTCAATGGTATCAGAAATGGTATGGTTGATTGAAAAAGCACCAGCAGAACGCCGCATCTTAATCTTCACCGGCGATACCGAAGAATTACCAACTAACTGGTTGAAACGCTTAGGCTCATTAACCACTGTTGAATTCTTCTTCATCGACGAATTTGGCAAGATGAAAGTTCTTAAATAGTTATAACGAAAATCGTTATCCAACCGGGTGGTATTTAAAATACCACCCGGTTTTTTCGTATTTAGCAGGAATATCATTTTTTGGCGTGGAATAATTAATTGGCGAAAAAGTCTATTTCACCATAACAGGAGACAACAGTGCGATATAACGTACAGATTGAAATCACCCTGAAGCCGACAGTAATGGACGCACAGGGAACAACAATTGAAAAAGCTATTCACAAATTAGGCCATGTAGATGTTAATGATGTCCGCATAGGTAAGTTTGTAACTATGAATGTTGATGCAGATAGTCCAGATAAAGCGAAAGAAATCGCGGAAAATGTTAGTCACGAATTGCTGGCCAACCCTATTATAGAGCAATATGCTGTGCAGGTTGTACCTGCGGGAGCCTAATAAGATGAAATTCGGCGTAATAGTATTCCCTGGGTCAAATTGCGACGCTGATTGTTATAACGCGGTAACTGCTGTAACCGGGCAGGAAGTGCGATATGTATGGCATGAAGAAAACGATATTGACGACCTCGACTGTGTAATATTACCGGGTGGTTTTTCTTATGGCGATTATTTGCGATGCGGTGCGGTAGCACGTTTTTCACCCGTCATGGGCGCGATAATTGAACATGCGGGAAAAGGTAAGTTTGTACTTGGTATTTGCAACGGTTTTCAGGTTCTCACCGAGGCCAGTTTACTGCCCGGCGCGCTTTATCGTAATGACCACTTGAAATTTATCTGTAAAATGCAAACCTTGCGCGTTGAACGCACCGACACTGCATTTACTCATTTTTATACACCAAAATCAGTAGTTAATATCCCCATCGCCCACGGTGAAGGCAATTATTTTGCTGATGATGATACTTTAAAGATGCTTGAAGATAATGATCAGATTCTTTTCCGTTATTGTGATGCCGGTGGAAATATTACCCCGGATGCCAACCCTAACGGGTCGCGCAATAACATCGCCGGCATTTGCAATGAAAAAGGCAATGTGCTGGGGATGATGCCCCATCCCGAACGTGTATGCGATCGGTTGCTGGGCGGCACTGACGGTAAAAAGATGTTCAAAGGTTTGATGGAAGGCATGCTTGTAAGCGCCATCAGTCACGGGTTGAGGTAATTATAAAATCATGAGTAATAAACCAACACAACTGCAAGTCGCCATGGAACTGGGGATGAATGAGCAGGAATATGATAATGTATTGAAGATTCTCGGTCGCGAACCGACCGGCACAGAATTGGCGATGTATTCAGTAGAATGGTCAGAGCATTGCGGATATCCCCGCAGCCGCCCATTGCTGAAACTATTCCCGAAAACTGGCAAATACCCCACCCGCGCAGAGGGTGAGGACGCCGGCGGGTTTGAAATCGCTGATGGCGTATATATAATTTTCAAGATGGAAAGCCATAACCACCCGTCCCAGGTAGAGCCGAAACAAGGCGCCGCCACCGGGATAGGCGGCATCTTGCGCGACATATTTACCATGGGCGCGCGTCCAGTAGCATTGCTGGACTCATTACGCTTTGGCGACCTGGATACTGACCGCGCAAAGAGATTGCTCCATGGCGTTGTTGACGGCATCCAGTTCTACGGCAACTGCGTTGGCGTGCCAACCGTTGGCGGCGAAATATATTTCAACAAGTCATACCGCGATAACTGCCTGGTTAACGTAATGGCTATCGGCGTTGCTGAACGCGGCAAAATGGCCAGCAGCAAAGCGGTAGGCATTGGCAATATCATGATGGTGGTGGGCAACCGCACCGGCCGCGACGGCATCGGTGGTTGCAGCATTCTGGCCAGTCACGAGTTCAACGAAGACGACGCGAAACGCCCGACCGTACAGATTGGCGACCCATTCACCGAAAAGTGCCTTATTGAGGCATGTATGGAATTGCTGGCTGGCGACGCCGTTGCCGGTATTAAAGATATGGGCGCAGCCGGTATCACTTGTACCACCGCGGAAATGGCTGCTGCCGGAAACGTGGGTATGGATGTAGACCTGGCGAAAGTACCGATGCGCGAAGAGGGGATGGAACCATGGGAAATCATGATGTCCGAATCCCAGGAACGCATGTTGGTCTGCGTCAAGAAAGGCAGAGAGCAGGAAGTAATCGATATCTTCGAAAAATGGAACCTCAGCGCCGCTATCGTCGGCGAGGTTATCGAAGAAGAAGTGTTGCGAGTTAGATTCAACGGCGAAATCGTCGGCGAAGTTCCCGCACAATCACTGGCCGCCGGCCCGATTTATTACCTGCCGTCAGAAGAACCCGCCTGGCTCGCAGAATTACATAAATTTGATATTAACAACCTGTCCGATACTAAAACCCCGGCAGAAGATTTATTGATGTTGCTGTCATCGCCGAATATCGCCAGCAAACGCTGGGTATTCGAGCAATATGACCACATGGTACAGACGAATACCGTCATTGCCCCCGGTCAGGCCGACGCCGCAGTTATCCGCATCAAAGGTCTGGAAAAGGGAATCGCCGCGACATCCGACTGCAACAGCAGGTACTGTTATCTGGATCCATACGTTGGCGCACAGATTGCCGTGGCAGAAGCCGCCCGCAACCTGGTATGCACCGGCGCAGACCCGGCGGCAGTCACCGACTGCCTTAACTTTGGCAAGCCGGAAAAAGCCGATCGATTTTGGCAGTTGAAACGCGGGGTAGAAGTCATCGCCGACGCCTGCAAACTGTTCAACGTCCCGGTGGTCAGCGGCAACGTTTCCCTGTACAACGAAGGCCCCGAAGCGGCAGTATTCCCCACCCCGACCATCGGTATGGTAGGCGTGCTGGATAACGTCGATAAAAACGCCACCATGTCATTCAAGAATGACGGCGATGTGATTATTATGTTAGGTACAACCCGTGACGAATTGGGCGGTTCCGAATATTTGGCAGTGAAACACGGCAAAGAAGAAGGATTCCCGCCAATGCTCAACTTCCGCGTTGAGTTAGGCGTACAGAATACCACTCTTGCCGCTATCCGCGCCGACCTGGTAACCAGTGCCCACGATTGTTCCGAGGGTGGCATAGCCGTAACATTAGCCGAGTCTGCCATCAACGGCGGTAAAGGCGCAACTATCGAACTTGAATCTACCGACCGTCTGGATACAACCCTATTCGCCGAGTCCCAGTCCCGCATCATCCTGACCGCCAACCCTGCAAATGTAGACGCAATCAAGGCGATAGCAGAAGACCAGGACATCCCATTCACCATAATCGGCACCGTAGGCGGAACCAACCTGAAAATAACCGTAGATGGCGAAGAAACCATCAACCTGCCAGTAGAAAAAATAGCAAACGCCTTCTATAGCCCAATTTACAACGCTATGGGCGAATAGGAAGTTAAAAAATAAAGGTTAATTTTTAAAACCCACGGCTGTGCCGTGGGTTTTTGGTTGTTGAAATATTTACATTAGCACATCGGTAGGGGAGCTGTCCCCAGCTCCCGCGACAGTGTCTTTTTAATAAAGATGAATCGTATGTAACGACAAAATAAGGTTAAAAAACACAACACCACTTAAAAAATCTGTCGCTGCAACGCTTAATTACATTATTATTACGGTTCATCGCGGGAACTGGGGACAGTTCCCCTACCTTGGGTTGCAGATTTCTAATGTATCGCAACAAAAATGATAAAATATATTTATAAATAGAAAACAACAGTTTTTAATTTTGAAAAGTAAGGGCAACCAACATATTGCATAAATCCCTATTAAATGGTTGAATAAACGCATTAATCTGGTGGAGAAATAGTGTAAATGAAATATGACTTGAAGGATGAAATAGTGTCGGCGATAATATCAATCGCGGAAAAATATCCTATCAGTAAAATTGTCATTTTTGGATCTCGCGCCAAAGGCGATAATAAACCGGCGAGTGATATCGATTTGGCGGTATATACTTTGCCGGATTTTGCGCATGCGGGACATTTCACCAGTGATATTGAAGATATGCAGACTCTGCTAAAGATAGATATCGTATTTATCGATAAATGCAGAAATGAAAAACTTATAGAAAATATTGAAAATGAGGGGGTTACCATTTATGAGCGATTATAATCAAAAACTTGAAAACTTTGAAAATGCTTTAGAAAGATTGAAGGAAGGATTCGCGAAGTTTGATGACGTAAATGATTTGTTGAGAGATGGTTTAATTCAAAGATTTGAGTTTACATTTGAATTAGCCTGGAAAACTCTGAAAGCAATATTTGAAGACGAAGGATTAAAAGGCCTTAACTCACCTAAAACAGTATTGAAAGAAGCTTTTGCCGCCGATTTAATAGCAGATGATGAATTATGGCTTGCCATGCTGAATGATAGAAATTCTACCGCACATATATACAGCGAAGAGATGGCAAAGGAAATATGTGCGAATATAACGACTAAATATATTACCGAGTTTGAAGAAATCATAAAGAAAATAAAAACAAGAACAGGTATTTGATATCTAAAGACAATAGGAGCAAAAAAATGACAACCAGCAATACAACCAGCCAACACCCTGCACAGTGGATGCAGCAAGCCGGATGGGGCGCTTTGACCCATTACCTGGGTGCGGCGGCCAGCAGTGATGGTGGGGCAGATTTGACGGCAGAGATGTGGAACGCGCGGATAGACGCTTTTGATGTCGCGGGATTGGCGGAGCAACTGGCGTCGGCTGGCGTGAAATATTATTTTATGACCATCGGGCAGAACTCCGGGCATTATTGTGCGCCAAATGCGACCTACGATGAGTTGACTGGCATTGTCCCCAGCAAATGCTCACAGCGCGATTTGATATCGGATTTGTATGATGCGCTGTCGCCAAAAGGTATTCGCCTTTGCGTATACATCCCCAGCGGTGCCCCGGCGGCTGACCCGGTGGCACTGGAACGGCTGGGTTGGGAATGGGGATTTGAAGGCGGCTGGCCTCATGCCTGGCAAATCCGTAACGGCAAACGCCTGGTGGAGTTTCAGTTGAAATGGGAAGCGGTGCTGCGCGATTGGTCGCTGCGCTGGGGTGACAAAGTGTGGGCATGGTGGGTGGACGGCTGTTATTTTGCCGATGAAATGTATCGTCACCCTGATTCGCCGAACTTCGCCAGCCTTGCCGCATCCATGAAGGCCGGCAACCCACAGGCAATTGTGACATTCAACCCGGGTGTCATTTCGCCGGTGATTTTGCATAGCGATGTCGAGGATTACACCGCCGGTGAAATAGACGACATGACAAATGTGACATGTCCCGGCCCGCGCATCGGCCAGGCACAATTCCAGATTTTATCTTACCTCGCCAAATGGTGGGGAGCCGGCGAACCGCGCTACACCACCGAATTTGTAATTAATAAAACCAAAGAAATAATTGCCAACGGCGGCGCCATCACCTGGGACCTGCCAATAAAGGAATCAGGCTTGCTGGAAGAGCCATGTCTGGAGCAGTTGCGCGCGTTGAATGATGCGTTGAAGTAATTCGTTTTTTAGACATGATTAACATGATTATCATGATTATTTGGCTTCGCCATTTAGAAGGTTTATAATCTGAAAGATACTTGTCATGTGTCGCTGCTCTGCAGCTTTAATTTCTTATATATTGCAAAGCTATTAATATTTCGCCGCGCTGCGGCTGATTTGTTTGATAGAACAGCATTTTTATGGATATTATTTCCAGCTGCAGAGCAGCGACATATTAAATTTGTCGGATTTAATATGGTTAAGGTATCAAAAATTGAGAAATAAGCGAATCGGAAAAACAATACTAAATAAAAGTTCGCGTCACAAACAAGCTGTGAAGCGCGAATTAAGTATGTCTGAACAAAATACCATTACCTACGGTATTGCAACGATATCGTTTATTTGCGGGATGTTTTTCTTGTTTCCGTTATATAACTTTCACCCATTTTATAAATATGTCGATGATAGTTTGCTGTATGTTATTTGTGGAATTATAGGAATAATTTTTGGGAAGATTGTTTTAAAAAGAATTGTTTATAACAAGGAATTAATATCGGCGAAATCGTTGGCAATTGCTGGAATTATCTTTTCTGTAATAATGTTAATTGAAGTTCCTGTTATGCCATACGTGCATTCTAATTTGCGTGATAAAAGACGAAGAGAGTCATGTGTGAGCAATCAACGTCAAATTTCAGAAAAAATAATAATGTATGTTCAAGACCATAATGGAGTATTTCCAACAGATAAAAATTTCTGGAAAGATTCTCAACTTGATTCGGGTGTCCTAATTTGTCCAACAGCAGGTATGAGTTATAATAATGCTTTTGGGTATAACCAGGAATTAAGCCAGCGAAAAATAGATACCATAAGAGACAAAACAACATTTGTGATGACTGCTGATAGTGCAAATAAATCAAATTTATTAACCGGGTTGAATGATGTAGCGTTTCGACATCGCAACCAGGCAGTCGTATCCTATGTTGATGGTCATGTTGGCACGGTTTCACCGGAAACCTTAAAATCTTTAGGCCAATAAATTTTGTTTAAAAATAAAATAATGATATTTTACAATAAGGGGTAAAAAATATGAAAATTGTTGTAATTTACAAGTCCATGTCAGGATTCACTAAAAAATATGCGGAGTGGATTTCGGAAGAATTGCAGGCTGACCTGATCAGTCATGATAAGATTGCAGATGCAAGTATTTTGCTGAAGTATGACGTAATTATCTTTGGCGGTTTTCTGTGTGCTGCCGGCATAAACGGCGTTAGCATTATAAAAAACAACTTTGACAAACTGAAAGATAAGAAAATCATAGTTTACGCCACTGGAGCGTCGCCATTTAAAGAAGAGATTATCCCGGAAGTATTGAATAAGAATTTCACCCCGGATGAACAGAAGATGGTAAAATTTTACTATTTCCGCGGTGGTTTTGATTACAACAAGCTGAATTGGGTGAACAAATTGTTGATGACCCTGATGAAATGGAAAATACAAGGGACGAAAAACCCGACACCAGATGAAAAAGGGATGCTGGCTGCGTTCAACAATCCAGTCGATTTCAAAAAAAAAGAAATAATTAACGAATTGTTGGAACATGTGCGGTCGTTAATCAGTTAGCAAATTCGAATAAAAAGATACATAATTTAAATTGAAAGTCTCATATCGTCGAAAACCACCCCGACCTTCGGCCACCCCTTCTTGCCAAGCTGTGCTTTATACACATTTTATAAAACATTTCATTTTGACCCCAGCGGGGTCACATATTTGTAGAAAGAATTCAACATAAGATTTTCGACCCCAGAGTGGGTCGCATATAATGACCGGTAATCTGCCTGATTATATGCGACCCACTCTGGGGTCGGATTTATTGGTTGAAATACTGTTCTATAATTATTCGACCCCGCTGGGGTCGTCTCAAATAAAGCATTATTTTTATTTTAATAAATGTGTATAAGGCACAGCCTTGCCAAGGAGGGGAGTTTGGTCTTATAACATATTTTTCGATTTACTGAAAACCTAAAACTGAAAACTAATAACTTTATCACCGTAACTTTTTATATTCGTCAGTTTTAAAATCATTAAGAACTCTCTTAATTCTACATATCTGGTATAAAAAGAAGAATTGGTGGAATAAGGGGACTGGCTTGCATCATGAAAATTTAGCCTATTTACAAAGATTAGCAGAACCATGATGCGCTGCCTGTACCCGGTAGTTGAGCTTTTTTGTTTATTTTACGCACGGGTTCAGGCACGAATACTGTGTTTCTACTTGATTGTGAGTTTGTCTAAAATCACAGTATTCAAGCCAGCCCCCTTTGCTAATAATTATAACGATATCATTTTATTAAAGAATAAACTTAGTTTGACGAAACTGAGTAGTTACGTGTCTGTCAAAAGCAACCCCAATCCCACAATAATATGCTACAATTAATTACTGTTAATTCACGCATTTTTATAAGGGGGCAATTATGACTAATCACGTTATGAAACATGGTTTTTTATCTCCTAATATGACCAGTTGGATGTTTTGGACATCTGAGGGTAGTCGGGCTATTACCAACCAGGGAGCTTCTCACCGCGTTCTTGAAAGTTTGGTATTTGCCATTGATGAATTGGCGAAAGAAAACTGGTTTGTTCGCAATGTTTTTGTCGAAGCAGGTACACCAGTACTGGTTTTACTGGAAAGACGCGAAGAAACGAATGACTAAACAGCAGGGATGCGGGGAATAATTGTAGAAAATAATATAGAATTAACCACGAAATTCACGAAAAACACGAAAGTTTGTATATAAAAAAATAATAAACTAATTGAAATAACCTGAGTAAAAGTTATATATTGATTATATTTTTCGTGTATTTCGTGGTAAAAATGTAATTAAGAAATGCAATAAATATTAGTAACTGGAGTAATCAATGACTCATAGTAATGTAAAACTAACAGTTTCTGCCGGTGAATCGTTCAGCGGTACAGTAGCAGTCGCTGGTGATAAATCCATTTCTCATCGTGCGTTACTATTTGGCGCATTGGCTGATGGGATTACGAAAATATATGGTTTTTTAGCGTCAGAAGATACCCGTGTTACCGTCGGGGCATTACGCGCTATGGGTGTTGAAATAACTGAAGGTGAGGTGGTAGTTATAAAAGGTGCAGGTATGCACGGGTTGAAAGCACCGACTGAAAGTCTGTGGGTTGGCAATAGTGGTACTACCACTCGCTTGCTTCTCGGTATTCTGGCAGGACAACCGTTTACCGCATATTTATCAGGTGATGATTCACTGAACAAAAGACCGATGGACCGGGTGGCAATACCACTGCGACAGATGGGTGCGAATGTTACCGGAGCAGGTGAACGCTGTACTCCGCCAATCATTATTACAGGCGGTAATCTCCACGTCATTGATTATATTTCTCCGGTCGCCAGTGCCCAGGTAAAGTCGGCGGTTTTATTAGCCGGGTTATTTGCCAGTGGTACAACATCTGTCACCGAACCGGTGACATCTCGTGACCATACTGAGCGAATGTTACGCGGTTTTGGTGTAGATGTCGAAGTAAATGGACAACGAGTATCAGTAGCCGGTGGTCAGCGATTAACTGGTGGCGTGGTTCGCGTCCCTGGCGATATTTCATCAGCAGCGTTTTTCCTGGTGGCGGCGGCGATTACTCCCGGCGCCGAGGTGGAAGTATGCAAAGTAGGCATAAACCCCACTCGCAGCGGTATACTTGATGTCTTACAAGCGATGGGTGCGCAAATAGAATATAATAATGTTCGCAATGAAAATGGGGAGCCGGTTGCAGATATCACCGTACGACATTCACAATTAACCGGAACCCGAATTGACGGCGCAATAATACCTCGGTTAATAGATGAATTACCGATATTGGCGGTGGCCGCCGCATTTGCAACCGGCACGACAGTAATCGCCGATGCCACCGAATTGCGAGTGAAAGAATCCGATCGTATAGTAACGGTGGCACGATTCCTGCGTGATATGGGTGCTAATATTGAGGAAAAGCTGGACGGCATGGTAATCCATGGTGGAACTCAGCTTAATGGGGCAGTGGTGAACAGTGATGGTGACCATCGAATTGCCATGAGTTCCGCCGTAGCCGCCATCGCCGCCGGGGTTACTAATGAAATAAATGGCGCAGAAACCGTACAAACCAGCTTCCCAAATTTCGCGGAATTAATGAGAAGTCTGGGAGCGGTAATCAATTAGTAATTACGAATTACGAATTTTTCGTAAAACCTAATGTATCACGAGCTTCCAGCTCGTGAACCGCAAGCAGGATGCTTGCGATACTCTTGGTTACATCTAAAAACTGCCTGCTGAAAACTAAAAACTATACACTGAAAACTAATAAAGAGGCTTTATTATGAAATTGCGTTTTGTTGGTATTATTATCGTTTTTTGCATACTGATGGTAATGACCACCGGTATATTTGCCGAAGATGGTGCGTGGAAAACGACTTATTTTAAGCGGGGATTTGTTGGTAACTATAACGCTAATTGGGGTGGTGGAGTTGGTGCGACTCTGCGAATGCGAGCACCTATGCAATTTGATGGTACTAAGGTGAAGATTTTCACCCGGGGCTGTTGGGATGCAGAATCAGAACTAACCAAAATGTCGCTCATAAAAGGTGTAGATAACAACGGAAAGATTACTGGTGATGCCTACCCGGTATTGTTTGCCGGTGCAGCATCATTAAAATTGGAAAAGGGATTAAAAACTGCGGATTCTGAAGAAATAACTATTCCGATTACTAAGGGTATATGGTATATTCAAAGCATTTTCTCCAGCCAATTTTATCCTTATGCCTATGAGGTTGACCGTGGATTTTGCGAGGCCGGTGATAATTTCACCAAAGAAACACTGGCAAAAACAGTATCAACATATGCCGGCATAGTTTATCGTATCGATGTGTTTACTACTGATACCCGCCCTACTATTTTATGCTACGGCGACTCTATTACTGCTGGTTACAACTCTACCCCCAATACCGACAATCGTTATCCAGCCATTCTGGGCAAACTCATTAACCGGACAGTACTTAATCTCGGACAAAACGGCGACCTGGTACAACATTCCAATGGATTACCAGGTGTTGCAAACTCTTTACGCGGAGTTGATACTGTAATCTATATGATGGGCATAAATGATATTATTGGCAATGGTGCGATAAACTCAGTAAAGGCATACAGCGACACCGTAAAATCTATCATCGGTGGCTGTCATGCTGGTAAGAAAAAGATATACATTGGCACCATACCCCCAGCTGGTGGTTATACCGCCTTTGACAAAGACCCGGCAAAAGAAATTCTGCGCAAAGATATAAACACCTGGATACGCCAGACAAACGGTGCTGATGGAGTAATCGACTTTGACATCGCCCTGGCCGACCCGGAAGATCCATCAAAAATGAAAACAGAATATCAATCCGATAAACTGCACCCCAACGACAAAGGCTACCAAAAGATGGCAGAGATAGCGGCGAAAGCGTTTGTGAAAATTGATAATTGATTTTGGGTAGTTAACAAAGGCTCTTGCAAAACCCGGTGGGATAAGACTTATTGACAGATGGGGGATGGGTTTGTATACTTAACATAATAGCAGAAATAATTGAATATTGAGTGTGGTAATATTAAGTAAGCCATCAATTCTTTAGCCCGTCAGGCTTAATGCCTTAATCATACAACCTCTCCGTCGGGGGGGAGGAATCTTAGCAAAGCCGGGTGAAATGGGAAACAAAGACACCATTCAAAACCCGGGAAGGAAAAAAGGATGAAAAAACTCATTCTGCTTGGCTTCGTTGCTGTTTTAGTAACATCAGCAATGGCCTCCACCAACACCTACGGCGAGACTGGTTTAGCAAACATGCAAAATGCTAAAGTCCAAGCCGTAGACACTCTGAACCTCGGCGCTGATTATATTGACGTCACCGGTTCTCTCTACCCTCTCCATGCTACCTATGGTATTGCACCAAATTGGGAAGTTGGCACCAGCTACGCTATTAACAGTAAGTACGTTAGTGCAAGTGCAAAATGGGTAACCCCATTGACTTTACTCGATAGCAAATACGCTGTTGGTGGCTACCTTGAAGTAGAGAAATCTGCAAAACCATTCTATCAAGTTTATGGTGCTATGCAGAAAGAATTACCCTTCGGCATTAATGACGTAACCTGCAACCTTAATGCAAACGTTGCTGCTGACATCTCTGGTGGCGTAACAGAAGTCAACCCATCAATCGGCGTTGATGCAACTTTTGCAAAAGCTAACGACATGATTGTTTCCGCTGAATATGCATTCCGCGGTAAAGTTTTTGCAGCAAAAGCCGCTTATTACCTCGGGGATGGCTTCGGCGTATCCGGTGGTGTTAATGACGGCGATTTATTCTTAGGCGTAAACTACACCTACGATATGGTGAAATAGTTTCCACTATCTGATTTAACTTATAATGCGACCCGGGGATTTTCTCCTCGGGTCGTATTTTTTTATTTAATTATGGGGCAACTACCGCGTCAATTATCTACAGATTTATTAAGTATCTGATGTAAATATTGATAAGTTTAAAGAGTCGTCCTCTGATAAATAGTTAATCTCCCCCACATAGTGAATGTTCCGCAAAATCGATTAGGTGCATAAGGGTGCGGGCTTTATTTAGAGTTTCTTCATATTCCTGACAAATAGGGACAGTTACTTATTAATCCATTTCTGTACAATATTTTAAATAAGGGATAGAAAATGGAAGCTGTTTTTAAACCAGAAAAGATTGTTGAAGAGAGGGAAATACGCTATCCCTATTTATTCGCCTATATCTGAAAACTAAAAACAAATCTTAAATCTATAAAAATGTCATCTCATTTGAATTAAAAATAATAATACAATTGTCACTAAAATACTATTGACAACCACTAAGCCTAATGATAACATCTAATATCTGATAACGAATTCATGCTAAGCATGGATTAATGAAGGAGGAAATTATGTTTACCCAATCCCGTTCACGAGGTTTTACCCTCATCGAGTTACTGGTCGTGATTGCCATTATTGCAATCCTCGCCGCGATCCTATTCCCAGTATTTGCCCGCGCCCGTGAAAAGGCACGACAAACAACATGTACCAGTAACCAACGCCAGATTGCCGCAACAGTCCAGATGTATGCCCAGGATCATGAAGAATCTCTTCCTGGTGAAACTGTATGGAGTGATCTTAAAATCGATCCAGGCGCGTTAGTATGCCCAACATTTGGAAAAGCTAATCCGAATGGTTATGTCTACAGTGCTCAGGTTGCCGGTAAATCAATCGGTACAATTGCAGACCCTACTACTGCATTGTTAACCGCTGACGGTTTTCATGCAGCCACTGATACTACCATGGCAAATGTAGCCTATTCCTATAGCGATTATGATCCCCGCCATACTGGCAAATGGATTGGTAGCTTTGTTGATGGACATTGCGAACAGACAACAGTAAGGTCTATTGCTGGTGATCTTTTCACTGATCCTTCTAATCTCAGTGTACTTGAATGTTGGAATCCTAATGGAACTTACGGATTAACCGCAGCATCGACAGGTGGCGGTGATCCATTAAGAGCAGTCGACTACTCACCACCAGGTGGTAGTTTTCGCATGGCAGGAAATGGTGTGTCCGGCGGTGTGAAGGCAACATATACTCTCAAAGAAGCAATGAATATAGGAAAAATAATGATTGCTTTCAGAGTTGATAACCACTGCCCAACCCAATTTAACTATACAGTTAAAGATCAAAATGGTGTTTTATGCACAGGCAATCAGTATCCATACGCAAATAATACTATTACTCAAAGCGTTAATGGTAAAAACAGTAAATATATTGAATTGTCATTTAATCCATCAGATTCGCAACATAATGTAATTGAAATCGTGCATTTCAGTGCTTACGCAGCAAAAGGTGAACCAGTGGCATTAACCGGATCATATAATATTCTCAATCAGGAAAAAACAGTTATGACGGTTTCCGGTGTAGGCTATTCCCCTGAATGGTATTCCGGTGCTTATAATCCAAGTTATCCAAACGGTGTTAAACCTGTTGGAAACAATGGTAATGTAACGATGCAATTTTCTCGACAGTATATACTAACAGGTGCAGCTCTTAAAAATTATGATACAAACCGAGTTTTGAAAGGCGCGACTATCGATGTATCAACAAATGGTACAACCTGGACAACTATTTATGGCAGTCCTACGACAAATTATAAATACAACTCTGCAACATATGGTTATTTGCCATTTGCAACTCCAGTTACAGTAAAATGGGTACGTCTATCCTGGACTGGCAACACTGACGCAGGCAATGACCCGGTAGAAATCACTCAATTCCAGCTATTTGGTAAAGCAGTCCTATAATTGTCGAAGTGACTTTTATATCATAATTTACAACGGCGCCAATCAAATATTAGTTGAAACTGGCGCCGTTGAAATATATCAGTAATAACAGGTGCCCCGCCCCCGGTTTTTCTTGGACAGAAAAATGAGGTAAACTATGACAATGGTAAAGAACAAGTTTTATAAGAGAGAGCCGGTAACGGCTAATGCGCCCAATGTTGGAGAATCTTTGGAAGGAGC
>JBIJDE010000326.1:0-5771 GCA_044344305.1 Armatimonadota bacterium | reverse complement strand
CATTACATCAAGAATTCCCTGGTACATCATGTAGAAGTATGTTGCAAGCTGAAATGATGGTGGGAACATGACTGCAACCAGGTGGCTTTTCAATTGTTGCCCGTGTCGCCTGCTTACCAATCGTCGGGCGGCATCATTAGTTGTTGAGATGTAACCCAGTTCTGCGGCAACCTTGCGCACTTTTGCAGCCGTATTCGGTGTTACTTGTCCTTTATTATTTAATGCCCGCGAAACAGTGGCAATACCCAATCCGCACCTGTCAGCAATATCGCGAATTGTTACACCTTTATTTTCTATTGATTTAGATTCCTGGGTCATTTTATACTCCACTGTTCTCATATCGACCCCAGCGGGGTCGTATAATTATAGATAAATCTATCCAATTGAACCCGACCCCAGCGCGGGTCGTATATAAAAAGCACATTGTCGGCAATTATATGCGACCCGCGCTGGGGTCGGGTTTTATATTTTGACAATGTGCTATAAATATTTGACTTCGCTGGAGTCACTAAAATTATACATTTCTATTATACCGGTTGACATGTTAATAGTCAATTATTATAAATGTAAAACAATAAATAATGTCACATTTTATATCTGTTTTCTTAAATATTCGGTAAAAAATCTATTAAAATCTTGAAAATTTATGTATAATATAAGACAATAAAAAGGAAACGTTTCCAAAACAAACATTTCTTAAGCCTATTCCAAAAAGGAGAAAATCCATGAAAACCAGTCAAAAGGGTTTCACCCTCATCGAATTGCTGGTCGTAATTGCCATTATTGCCATCCTTGCCGCAATTCTTTTCCCGGTTTTTGCACGAGCGCGCGAGAAAGCACGACAAACGACTTGTACCAGCAACCAGCGGCAAATAGCCGCATCGATACAAATGTATTGCCAGGATCATGAAGAGACTTTTCCTGGAAGTTCGACTATTTAGGGAGACATTAAGGTAGATCCGGGTGTTCTGGTTTGTCCGACACTGGGTAAAAATGTTCCGAATGGATATGGCTACACTTACAGCGTCGCCGGTCTTGCGCTGGGCGCCATCAGTGATCCCATGTCGACGCCGATGACTGCTGACTGCTTAAAAGATATCGGCAACATGCTGATCTTCAGCACGGATGCCGACCTGCGGCACAGCGGCCAGACCATCCTCTCCTACGCCGATGGTCATGTCGCCCCGTCGAAAACGCCGCCGAATTTCATTTCCACGACCGTTGATCTGCTGACTGACCTTTCCGGCGGGCCGAAGGCGCAGGGTAACACCATGTCGTATGGCTGGACTACCATTCAGAACAATATGTATGGTTGGACGCGCACGGCGACCTATTCTACAAGTACAGGTTGGTTTACTGCCGCCAAGTATCCGACCGGACCTGATTTTACCAAAGATCAGCAATGTGATGCCGCTGGCATGGGCGGTCCGAACGGTGTCTGGCCGGTGGTCTGTTCGTACTATAATAATACGACGTATATCTCGAGTTGGGGTACGCCCAGCATGGTTCCGTCGGCATACAAAGGCGCCTGTGCTTATGTTTATTCCGACCGCAACGCGTGTAAAGGGTATCTGACGCGCGATATCACGCCGGCTACGCTGAAAGGCGCGGCGCCGGGTACATACTGGGCGATATCCGGCAATCTACTGCTGGCGTGGACCGGCGACCATACCAATGACAACAAGGTTACCGTCAATGCCACAATCGGCGGCACACCGACAGTGATCGGTACGCTGAGGCTCTACAATCATGGCTGGTGGTCAAGCGGCGACTGGTTGAAATTTAACACGACAACGTTGTTGAACGATACCAGCGCCCAGGGATGGACCAGTAGCTACAATGGTAAAATTGTCGGAGCGACCGACCCGTATGGTCAATATTGGCAGCCTTTCCAGATTATTGTGGCGCGGAATACCATCCGTATGACATATGGCAACCTGTCGGCGACTGCGGCACTTACAGCCACGCTGCCGCAACCGACGTCTGTCGAACTGTTTGCGGAAGCTGGGAACTACGGCGCCGTCACCGGCATAGGTACTTTTCAATATGGCGGACAGTAAGCTGGATTCTATATGCACATCGGCTCACGGGTGCGCTCGCGCTCCCATGAGCTATCTATTGGCGCCAGACATCTGGACCGGATTCGGTCTTGGCAGCATCAATTGCGATATCGCCGAAGTCACCTTGTGGACCAAAGCCTTTTCGCATACCGAGTTAACCAGTCTAAATCAGTATTTCAAAACGAAGTATAACGTTCCTTAAAATAAAGGAGAAAATATATGAAAACCAATCAAAAAGGTTTCACCCTCATCGAATTGTTGGTGGTGATTGCCATTATTGCCATCCTCGCCGCCATTCTATTCCCGGTCTTTGCTCGGGCGCGGGAGAAGGCGCGGCAATCGACCTGTATCAGCAATCAACGGCAGATTGTAGCATCACTTCAAATGTATGCGCAGGATCATGAAGAGATGCTGCCTTCCACCACGACCGTCTGGAGTGATATCAAGGTTGATCCGGGAGTATTGGTTTGCCCGACAAAAGGGAAGACTACGCCGAATGGCTATCTCTATTACTCAAGTGCGTCAAACACAGCGATAGGGACATGCAATGACCCTACCAGCTCCGGTTTGACGGCGGATGGTCAGCATATCGGTGGCACGGGTGCAGATATTAATATCGCAACTTCCTCCACAGATTTCGAATTTCGTCACAGCGGTAAACTTGTCGTCAGTTATCTGGATGGCCATGTGCAGGTAACAAATAATCCACCTTACCCAAGTACACAGATCCTGTTGCCCATTATGGATAGCAGTCTGCGGGCTTGGTGGACAAGTGAGAATATCACCAATGTTCTGGATAATGGGAAAGTCGCTACCTGGCCGGACGGCAGCACAAACAATAATTTACTGAAACAAACGACGGTTACTAATCAGCCAATTATCATCCTCAATGGATGTAATAACCGGCCTGTGGTACGCTTTGATAAGGCAAATAGCGAATCTTTAACGGCGGCTGGCGTCACTGGTTCGATCCCCGTCTTTTCGGTCACCTGGTTGATTAAACCCAAAACGACGACTGACTATAACCAAGTCTTGGGCAATACCTGGGGCAGTTGGTTATGCCATACCAGTGCGAACGGTGGCGTTTATTGCGGCACCACCGCTTCCGTGCGCTTTGACACCAGCAACCTGGGTGCTGGCACCTATGCCGTAAATACCTGGCAATATTATACTTTTACTCAGGATTCTAGCAATGTCGCCTGTTTCTATAAAAACGGAACACTGAAGGCCACCAAAACACTATCAACGCCCGCCTCATGGACCGGATTCTCTCTGAGCTCCATCGATGGCGATATCGCTGAAGTCGCATTGTGGACCAAAGCCCTCTCATCTACCGAGTTAACCAGTCTGAATCAGTATTACAAAACGAAATATAACATTCCATAAACTTAAGCAGACCGGCATATTTACTGCTTATTTACCTGTTTCTTGTGATCGTCGTTCTTTAGCTTAAATTAGATAATATTTCTTAATTGAAGATTAAGAGTAGTGAAAAACTCTTGACATATGAAAATAGTATGGTATAATATATCATGGAAACGTTTCCGATGGCATTATTTCCATAGTAAATGTTTCCTAAACTTATTTCAAAAGGAGAAAATCCATGAAAACCAATCAAAAAGGTTTCACCCTCATCGAATTGCTGGTCGTGATTGCCATTATTGCAATCCTCGCCGCAATTCTGTTCCCTGTCTTCGCGCGGGCGCGGGAGAAAGCGCGACAGACGACGTGTATGAACAATCAAAAACAAATTGTTACTACAATACTAATGTATGCTCAGGATCATGAAGAAACATTGCCGGGTGCTGATGCTGTATGGACAGGTCTATCATTAGATCCGGGAGTATTAATTTGTCCGACTGCTGGTAAATCAAAACCTTTGGCATATGTTTACTCAGACCTTATTGCCGGAAAATCGTTAGGTGAAGCAAATGATCCTTCCAGCAGTCTGGTATTAGCCGATGGCAGTAAAACCGGCAGTCAGTCAGACACAGGATTATTACCGGTACGTCAGTCATTTAATAACGTCATTTATGACGGCAGCGAGATAGAATACCGCCACAGCAACAGTACAATTGCCACTTATCTTGACGGTCATGTTGGCACCAGCACCTGGATTCCTGTACTGGCCTACGAACAAAACTTTAACAGTTCTGCAACATTGCCGGATAATACCTTAGGCTGGACATATCAAATGACCGCCCCTACAATCCAGCAAACATATCAGGTGGCTACTGGCGATACCGCTTTGGAATTCAAAGTCACGACTGAAGCTACTTCGACAGCAACTTTTACACTTCCCAAATCAATATCCGGCAACTTCCGCTTGGAATATGACATGTATATGGGGCATAATAATTCCTATAACGCTAAAGGCGACTACCTGGCTTTAATTTCTAATGGCAATCGCACCACTTGGGGGTATCCGTCTCCTGAGTATTTCTATATTGCTAAAAACGGCAGCACAGTGGGTGCTATGGATAATGGGTTCTCGACCGCAGGTATTCGTGCATTGGCAGCAAATGTATGGACGCATGTCACCTTCACACGCAACAACAATACCTCGATTGCGCTCACGATCGCCCGTAAGGACAACAGCCAGAAGAATACCTGGGGTAATTCTTTTACCGACCAACGCACCTTGCCAGTAACCGCTGTACGCTTTGGTGCATGTAACTACACCTGCCGGTATGACAATATTCAAATCTATCGTTAAAAGAAATCTCTGGTATAAATAGTTCTGCCCTCTTAAAGCAATAATTTAAGAGGGTATTTTTAAGCTATAAAAAGGAATCACCATGTTAATTTCAACCATCAATCGAGTGTTATTTGCGCTTTTCCTTGGGGTAACATTGCTTGTATCACCCTTTTCAGTCGTTGCGGATGAACTTACTGCATCCATTCCAATTAAATACAGCCTTAAACAGGACGGCCAGGTTTCATTGCTAATCACTAATGAAAAGGGAAATGTGGTTCGTGAATTGCTGCATGCCGCGCCGCGAAAACAGGGAGAGCAGAAAGAAGAATGGGACGGTAAAGATATGGCCGGCAAACCGGCACCGGCAGGAAAATATACCTGGAAAATGCTCCAAAGTGACGGTTTGAAATCTGAATACCTGATGTCGCTGGGAACCACCGCCGTACCGGCATGGAAACAGATGCCGGGAAACCATAATGGGGTATCCAGTGTTGCTGTTGATAATGCAGGTAAAGTATATTTGAGTGCAGGATGTTCGGAAGGACCACCGCAAATTGTTAAACAATCAGTTGATGGGAAAGTGCGCGATTGGGACGTTGCCCACGTATTTGATGGTTGGTCAGGTGGCGTTTCAGCAGCAGTTATTGGCAGCAAGTTGTATAATATGGAACCCAATGGCGTGATAATTGTTGTTGACGGCAATACCGGCAAGCGTGTAAATCGTTGGGAATTATGGTGGGATAAAGCTGACAAAGGCGATGCTTCATTTGGAATGCTTGGTTTAATTGATCTTGCCGGTCGGGGCAATGAACTTGTAATGTCGCATAAACTGCACAACGCAATTCGGTGGATAGACCCTGAGACAGGAAAAGTTATTGATGAAGCACCGGTGCCATCACCACAGGCAATAGCGGTGGCAAATGATGGCAAAATATTCGTATTAAGTAACGATGGTGTAGTTGCGTTAACCCGTACCGACAAGAAATTAACAACCATCATCCCGGAAGGAACTT
>JBIJDE010000325.1:0-5778 GCA_044344305.1 Armatimonadota bacterium | reverse complement strand
GTCAACAAAACCGTATTATTGCGGTTAATTTTATTTAAAGGATACTTTTCAATGTCTATTAATTCCGCATTGCAAAAAGCTCGTGCTGCATACCAGCCCAAGTTACCCAAGGCATTACGTTCCAACAATATAACGGTTGAGTTTGGCGCGGCATCTGCCCCGGCTACCGACCAGGAAGCAATAAAAAAGCTGTTTCCATATACTTATGGTCAGGCGCAAGCCAAGTTTGGTAACGGTGACAGTGCATTGTCTACAAAACCGATGAAAATTGGTGTTGTGTTGTCTGGTGGACAAGCCCCCGGTGGTCATAATGTAATTGCCGGATTATTTGATGCATTGAAAGCAGCAAATGCTGATTCCAAATTATATGGTTTTTTAAAGGGTCCTGGCGGAATTATTAAGGGTAAATATCAGGAATTAACCGCAGAATTCATCGAAGAATATCGGAATACCGGTGGGTTCAGTATGATTATGAGCGGACGCGATAAAATAGAGAAGGCAGAAGATTTGGCTGCATGTAAAGCCAATTTTGAAAAGATGGAACTTGATGGTCTGGTAGTTATTGGTGGTGATGACAGCAATACTAATGCCGCCATGCTGGCTGAATATCTGTGTGCAGAAAAATGTCCAACCAGAGTAGTTGGCGTGCCTAAAACCATCGATGGCGACATGAAAAACGAACAGATTGAAGCATCATTCGGTTTTGATACCGCCGCGCGAACCTATTCTGAATTGATAGGCAACATTTGCCGCGATGCTCAGAGCGCTGTTAAATATTGGCACTTCGTCCGTTTGATGGGACGCGCCGCCAGCCATGTTGCTCTTGAATGTGCTTTACAAACCCAACCTAATATTTGTCTGGTATCAGAAGAAGTACAGGAAAAAGGCATTACCCTGAACGAAATCGTTAATTCGATTGTTGATGTTGTGGTAAAACGAGCAGATGCCGGCAAAAATTATGGCATTCTGTTGGTACCCGAAGGATTGTTAGAGTTTATTAGCGATATCAAGGTGATGATCGAAGAATTAAGCACAATCCTTGGCAAGAACGAAGAATATTTTGAAAAAATTAATGACCATAGCGAACGCGTACAGTTCTTATCCAACGAATTAAGCGATCACAGCGCACGGGTATATAGCAGTCTGCCATTTGGCATTCAGGAAGTATTGCTGCGTCGCGACAGTCATGGCAATGTACCGTTAAGCCAGGTAGAGACGGAGAGATTGCTGATTGATTTAGTATCAGACAAAATTAATCTGATGAAGAGCCAGGGACAAGCTCAGAACGTTAAGTTTAGTCCATTAGGTCATTTCTTCGGTTACGAAGGCAGATGTGCATTCCCGTCTAACTTTGATGCTGATTATTGCTATTCACTCGGTTATGCTGCCGCCCAATTAGTTCGCGCTGGCGTTACTGGTTATACCGCTAATGTGCAAAACCTCACTAAAAATAGCGACGAATGGGTAGCTGGTGGAACCCCGGTAACCATGATGCTTAACATGGAAATGCGCAAAGGCAAGCCAACCCCGGTAATTAAGAAAGCATTAGTTGACTTGAATGACAAACCTTTCCAATATTTTGCTGCAAATCGCGACAAATGGGCAATTAACGACGAGTTCGTATTCCCTGGCCCGATCCAATACTTCGGCCCTTCAGAAGTATGCGATGCACCGACAGTGACATTAGCACTGGAAAAAAGTGTGAAATGCTGCTGCAACTGTAAGTAGTAAATAAATAATAAACTCGGTAGCCTGATAATTATGGTTACCGAGTTTTTTTTGTATTACAGTTTGCATGTAATAGAGACGTTATATCCCCATCTTTCTTCGCGCCAATATTAACCCAGCAATGGTTTTTGCATCCTTAAACTCGCCATTGTTCATTAATTCATCGATTTCACTCCAACTATGAATGACAATTTCTAATCTTTCATCTTCATCATGGGGCAGTCTTTCCGGTGATAAATCTGTTGCAATAAATAAGTGCAGATATTCCGAACTGTATCCGGGAGCGAGATATATTGACTGTAGAGGAATCAAATTGCCGGGACGGTATCCGATCTCTTCCATTAATTCGCGTTCTGCACATTCAACAGGATTTTCGTCTATTGATTTCCCGCCGGCAGGTATTTCCAGCAACGCTTCGGCTGCCGCATTGCGCCATTGTCTAACGAAAATAACTTTGCCATCATCAGTAATGGGAATCACCGCAACCGCGCCGGGATGAACTATCACTTCACGCATGCTTCGCATACCATCGGGTAGCTCAACCTGATCAACTCTTATATTTAAAACTTTACCGTTGAATACATTTTCAGATGAAAGAATTTTTTCACGCAGGTGCTCATTCATTATATAAATTACCTCTGTCATATTGTACACAAATTTACCAGCTAATTAAAACTATAAAATTTGCAGGAAATAGGATGATAGCTGGAGAAAATATATATATCAAAAATGCAAGGAGAATTGACTGTAATGTCAGATGGTTTTAACGCATTAGATGAGAAATGCATCAATGCGATTCGATTTTTATCTGTAGATGGTGTCCAGAAAGCAAATTCCGGTCATCCGGGTGCGCCAATGGGCATGGCTCCAATGGCTTATGTATTGTGGAGCCGCTACCTTAACCATAATCCGGCAAATCCTACCTGGGCTGACCGGGATCGTTTTATTTTATCTGCTGGTCACGCTTCAATGTTGTTGTATTCGTTATTGCACTTGAATGGTTACGATTTGTCATTAGACGACCTGAAACAATTCCGTCAGTTTGAAAGCAAAACACCCGGTCATCCTGAATATGGTGAAACTGCTGGTGTTGAAGTTACTACCGGTCCATTAGGCGCAGGATTCTCAACTGGTGTTGGTATGGCACTGGCAGAAAAATGGCTGGCGACAAAGTATAACAAACCCGATTATGAAGTTATAGACCATTATACCTATGCAATCGTCAGTGACGGCGATATGCAGGAAGGCGTCACCAGTGAAGCCGCTTCACTCGCCGGTACATTAGGCTTAGAAAAATTAATCTATCTATATGATGATAACGAAATTTCTATTGAAGGCGATACCGATATATCATTCCGCGAAAATGTTGGTAAAAGATTCAGCGCATACGGTTGGCAGGTACTGGGTCCAATTGATGGCATGAATCCAGCCGAAGTAGAGGAAGCAATCGCGAAAGCAAAAGCTGATAGCAGTCGTCCATCATTGATTATATGTACAACTATTATCGGTTTTGGCAGTCCTAATCAGGGTACCGGTAAAGTTCATGGCGAACCATTAGGCGAAGCCAATGTGAAAGCCACTAAAGAAAATTTAGGCTGGCCAGTTGAACCTACTTTTTTTGTACCAGATGATGTTCGTGTTGAAATGACACAAAAATCAAAAGTAAAAGGTGCTGAAGCTGAAGCTGTTTGGAATAAATTATTTTCCGCATATAAGGCTGAATATCCTGAATTAGCCGCAGAACTGGAAATGATTCTGACAGGTGGATTACCAGCAGGTTGGGACAGCGAATTAGATGGTTTATTCCCGGCTGGCAGCAAGGCAGTTGCAACTCGCGCCGCCGGCGGAATTGTTATCAATGCATTGGCAAAAAAATTACCGCATCTCATCGGCGGTTCTGCTGACCTGGCACCATCAACTAAAACATTGATTGATGGTGGTGGAGATTTCTTGCCGGAAGATTATACCGGGAGAAACCTGCATTTCGGTATTCGTGAACATGCAATGGGCGCAATCGGCAACGGTTTAGCACTGCATGGTGGTATCATTCCTTATACATCAACGTTCTTTACCTTTAGCGACTATATGCGTCCTACCCTACGTTTGGCCGCATTAATGGGCATTCGTTCAATCCATGTATTTACCCATGATTCAATTGGTGTTGGCGAAGATGGTCCGACCCATCAGCCGATTGAGCACATGTTGTCATTACGCGCTATTCCAAATTACGTAATATTCCGCCCGGCAGATGCAACTGAAACCGCAGAAGCATGGAGATATGCCATTAACAATGTTACTGGCCCAACCGCGCTGGCATTAACCCGTCAGAATCTGCCAGTTATTGACCGCACAAAATATGCTCCATCATGTGGAGTACAGAAAGGCGCATATACTTTATGTCAGAACGATGAAAACCCGGAATTAATCCTTATTGCATCAGGTTCTGAAGTTGATTTAGCTATCAAAGCAAGTGAAAAGTTAGCTGAAGAAGGAATTAAAGTTCGCGTAGTATCTATGCCCAGTTGGAGAGTATTTGATGGTCAGGACGCCGCATATCGTGAATCAGTACTACCGAACAAAGTAAGAGCGCGAGTTGCCATAGAGGCCGCTATCGCCATGGGTTGGGAACGCTACATCGGTTTAGACGGCGCAACAGTCGCTATGAATGGATACGGTTTATCTGCACCAGCAGAACAGATATTCGAGCATTTCGGCTTTACCGTTGATAATGTTGTTGCAACCGCAAAAGCAACATTAGCAAAAAATAAATAATTGTAAAGTTACAAATAAAAAAGCCGGAGCATTATTTATGCTCCGGCTTTTTTAGTGGTTACTTCCTGATATTCGCGAACTTGCCGGGTACAGCCACGAATCCCAATTTTTAGTAATTGTTAATTTCATGTATTCTGGGATTCGAGTCAGTCCCCTACTGCTGCCATTCTTTTTCATAAGACCGGAAACTAAAATAATAATAAACCTTCAAGGAATCGGATGTTTATAGAAATAGATTTAAAATAGAGATTACGACCCCAGAGTAGGTCAGATGAAGATGGCAGTGACCATCTATTTAAAAATGAAAAATTGCAGGTAATTATATGCGACCCACTCTGGGGTCGATTAGCTTCAGTTAGTTTCAATTCTATAGAATACAAGTTTAAATTTCAAGAAATATTTTTTTTTGAATACAATCCAACCCCTTTAGGGGTGGCATGTTAATAGTCAGCGATAATTCTTCTGAAAAGTGAACCCCCCAAGGGGTTTTGATTCTTTTATTTCGATGCTACTCTATTAACATTTCACCCCTCTGGGGTTGGATTAAAAATAATTGAAAAAAATATATTAAAATCACGCTGTTTTATTTAAAAATAATTATATAAACCATAACAAAATAAATGTGTATAAGAGTGAAGCTTGCGCCTGGGGTTACTCATTAATTCGCCACTCCGTGGCTAATAAACTAATAACAGTTTCACGGTAAAGTTGTGGCACTTCAAAAAGTATGTTATTGTAATTATCATTTTTGTTCGGATTTGATTGCTAACTGATTATACGGTTTACAAAATATTTAAAAATTTAATCGAAAGATAACATATTTTATATACATAGGTAAACAATAATATTATACTGTCGTATCACATCTATATTAGATGAATTAAAGGAGTTCTGTACAAATGACTACCCTAAATGACAATAATATTGTCAAACAGCTTCGCGATCGGGGCGAGAAAGATGCCCGGCTCTTATTAATTATCATTGCAATTCTTACAGTAATTGTATTAGCACTGATTATTATCGGTGTTATTGTTGCATTGGTTATGAGTAAGGAAGTACGGTTAGAAGAACCAATTGGTGTATTTACCGGCATAGTAATTGGCATTCTTATTATTTTGTTGCTCAATTTAATTATAGAGAATATGATGGCAGCAAATATCAGGATTAATGGTATCCGTGTTTCTGAAAATCAGATTCCTGAATTAAATGCAGTGGTAAATCAATGTTCCATGAAATTGGGTGTTGCTCCGCCTGAAGTTTATGTAATGCAGGATAGTA
>JBIJDE010000324.1:0-5786 GCA_044344305.1 Armatimonadota bacterium | reverse complement strand
AAGAAGAACGGAATGTTACTGAGTTAATAGCACTCACCGGTTTTACCCAATCCAACATCAGCAAACATCTGGGAATATTGCTGACTGCCGGCATGGTATCCCGCCGCCGCAATGGTCCCTGCGCTGTATATGCTATCACCGACCCATCTGTTTACGACATGTGTACAATCGTATGCCGCAGCCTGTCGCAACACTTTGAAGATGTCAGAATATCTTTTAATGTGGAGAAGAAATAACTTGATTATTTGACAGGATTAACATGATTGACATGATTATTCTGGCACTTAAATTGCATATTTAAAATATAAACAAAACGCTACAATTTACAAATAAGTTGTAGCGTTTTGTCTGATTTATTGTTTTATCTTCCTCTACCAGAAAAATGCCACTGCCGACATAATTAACCCTAATATTGCCAAAACCCACATGTAGGGTATGGTGCGTTTCAGGATATCCTGGACGTCGGTGTTGGTGTAGTTTGCCACCCAGACGTTGTGGGTGTTGGTGGGGTCGCATACGCCTTGTATCATACCGACAGACATGAATGCGCCCATTATGGCACCGGCGGGCAGCAACGGTTTTAGTATCCCCATCAACGGTGCGCCCATACCGTATAGATTTAACGGGCCACGATATAGCGCAAGCGGAGCAAGTACGGTGAATAGGATGACATAGTGCATTTTATCGCCAAATCCAACGCCGGTGGGTAGGACGGACTGGACATACGGGGTTATATATTGGGTTACATCCGGGTTCATGGTAGCCTTTAACACCATGCCGATGCCAATCATTAGAATGACTGCGGGACCAACGGCGGTAACGCCGTCAAATGCACATTTTGTTAATAACTGCACCGAGTTTTTACGCCATGGCACTGCGGTAATTGCGCCGTAGACAATACCCATCAATAATGCGGCAATAACCGGAAAGTCATACGGTTGTTCACCGCGCATTTTCGGGATAATGTAAGAAAGTATTATCGGAATCAGGGGTACTACTGGAGTAAATAATGCTATGGCTGGAGGTTTCGGGTGATCATCATCGATATCGATTTCCGCTTTAAATTTGGCTTTACCCATTCGTTTGCCTTCGATTATAAGGAAAATTAAGATGGTGATGAACATCATACTGGCGAATGGGGCAGCGAAATTGAAAATCATATTTTGAGTCATGCCCAATTCTGTCATATAAAATTGCCAGTTAGAGAGGTTAAAAGCCCCGCCAAGTGACATAGCCAACAGAAAAACGCATCCTACATATAGCGGGCGTAAACCGAGTGACAGCAGTATAGGGATAACGATGCTGGCAACCATGATAACCGCACCTAACCCGCCGATGGTGGTGAATAGCACTGCTATCACCAGGGTTAGAACTACAGTAAGAATAAATGGTTTATCCCCGCCTAATTCAGCAGCATTTTTAATAGCAGTTTGGGCAATTCCCGTCTTTTCAACTATCTGCCCCAGTGTGGCACCCAGTATCGCCGCCATAATCCATTTTGATAACCGCACCGATCCATCTTGAATAACATCAGAACAGATAACTTCCCATTTAACACCGGCCATTGCCGCCAGTGCCACTGCCATTATCGGCAACACCACCAGCGCCGGCAGCAACCGCATATACATTGCCAGCACCATAGCGGCGAAAAACAACAGCATCAATATCGATATTATCCATTGCGGCAAGGCATTAGACAGTGAATATTGTCCTAACAGGTAGAACAGTACCAGAGAAACAATTAAGACTATTCGCGCCATTTGTATTACCTCTGCTGCTTATTTCTTTACATCGATTTTCAGGATGAGTAAGGATAATTTAAATATAGTTAATCATGTTAAAAAATTCGTAATTCGTAATTCGTAGAGCCTATTGCAAAATCCGGTGGGACAGACACCAGCACGGCTTCGCCGCTTGATGTCAGTCCCTGATTTACTCTCAAAAAAGTTAAATATCAGGTATTGCAAGAGTCTCGTAATTCGTAATTAATATCTACTTCCACTCAAACCCGACGGCATTTAAAAATCCGCGCGCTATTGCCATGTGGCCGGTCCATGTTGGGTGAACGCGGTCCCAGGCAAAGTTGGCGGAATGGTTGAATTCGAGCAGTCGACTGAATTCCGCCTGCATATCTACGAATCGGGTATTATATTTTGCTGCGGTTTTCTTTACTACCGCACCATATTCATCCATCTTTGCACGCATGGCGTCTTCGGTACAGGTTTCGATGTAAAAGGGCGTCATTAATACCATACCCTTCGTTGTACCTACTGTTTGTGCCACTAATTCGTCCAGAGTAGCGGTATATTCATCCAGATACACATGACACTCGGGCATCTTGGGTGAATCAAACTGACGCCATACATCGTTGGTACCAATCATTATTGAAACCCAATCCGGTTTTAAATCCAGCACGTCGGTCTGCCAGCGGTTTTTCAGGTCGCGGACATTATGCCCGCTGTTGCCTTTATTAATTACCCGCACATTAAGATCAGGATAGCTGACGCCAAGTAGTGCGTCTACCATGGATACATAACCGTTACCCAGCGCGCCGAATAGACCTTCGCCACCCGGTTGGGCACGGCCACAATCTGTTATCGAGTCGCCAATCATTACCAGTTTTGAATTAGCTGCAATAATCACAATTTATCTCCCATGGTTATAATGTCAGTACCCATAAATGGTCGCAGTGCTTCCGGCACTACTACGGTACCGTCTTCCTGCTGATAATTTTCCATCACTGCTGCCCAGGTACGGCCAATTGCTAACCCGCTTCCGTTCAATGTATGGACTAATTCTGGCTTGGCTCCGGCTTCGCGGCGATATCGAATCTGTCCGCGTCGTGCCTGGAAATCACCACAATTGCTGCAGGATGATATCTCAACATATTTGCCCATTCCCGGCATCCAAACTTCGATGTCGTATGTTTTCAGTGCGGAGAATCCCATATCGCCGGCACATAACAGTACAACGCGATACGGCAGGCCTAACAGGCGCAGCACATCTTCCGCGTTATCGGTTAATTTTTCAAGTTCGTCCATTGCCGTTTCTGGTTCGACAAACTTATACATTTCAACTTTATCGAATTGGTGCTGGCGAATCAACCCGCGGCTTTCCTGACCGGCCGCTCCTGCTTCCGCGCGGAAACAAGGCGAATATGCGGTATAGCATCGTGGCAGTGCGCCGGCATCAAATATTTCATCACGGTGCAGGTTGGTCAACTGGCATTCTGATGTAGGTGACAGGTATAATCCCTCGCGAAGGCGGAACAGATCTTCTTCAAACTTCGGCAATTGTCCGCTTGCCTGCAATGAATCTGCTGATACCAGGAATGGCAGCCAGAACTCGCGGTAACCGTGCTTTTCTGTATGCAGGTTAAGCATGAAGTTCATTATGCCGCGTTCCATACGGGCACCGATTCCGGTGAATAACGAAAATCTGGATTGGGCAATTTTGGTGGCGCGTTCAAAATCAAGCAGGTTAAGTCCGGCTGCAACGTCCCAATGTCCTTTCGGTTCAAATTCAAATTTGCGCTGTTCACCCCAGGTCCGTACTACAATATTGTCTTCGCTATCCGCACCATTTGGTACTGATTGGTCGGGAATATTTGGGATAGTGAGCAGTATGGCGAGAAACTCTTCATCAATTGCTTTTGCTTCATCATCCAATTGCTTTATCTCATCGCCTACCCGGCGCATTGCTTCTATCTGTTCGGTGGCATCTTCTTTGTTGCGTTTCATCACCGATATAGCCTGCGATACCGCGTTGCGTTCGGCTTTCAGAGTATCGGCTTTGTTTAAAGATGCGCGACGTCGTTCTTCTAATGACGACAGAATACCAATATCAATGGTCTTATTTCGTCTTGCCATCGCTTCGACGACAATTTCCGGGGTATTTCTTATTAATTTCGGATCAAGCATAACCTCTCCTTTTCCTAAGCGGGTATTAATCGCTACATAAACATCTATTTTAATATTGTAGAGACGCACGGCCGGGCGACTCTACGGCAGGGGTGTTTTTTATTATTAACTATTATCTACCGGTACTTGATTTAGAATTTCGCCAATTATTTCATTAGCGGTAGATCCGCCAATGCGGGCTTCTGGTTTTACTATTACACGGTGTCCAAGTACGTATGGAGCCATCTCCTTCACATAATCAGGCAATACGAACTCTTTCTTGTTAATTAATGCCATCGCCTGGGCGGCGCGGAATAGTGCGATTGCTCCACGCGGACTTGCCCCCAGGTATAAATCATGGTGATTGCGGGTCGCTTCTATAACATTTTGCAGATAATCTGCTGATGCGTCGCTGTCGTGAATCTTTCGGACGATATTTATCATCTGTAGTAATTCTTCAGCATTTGTAACCGGCTTTAATTCTTCCAACGGGTTACCGGCAACTTGCGCCATTATCACTGCGCGTTCGTCCTCGCGCGGGGGGTATCCGATGCTTTGTTTCAACAAAAATCTGTCCAGTTGCGATTCCGGCAAAGGGTAGGTTCCCTCATATTCAATGGGATTTTGGGTGGCAATTACGAAGAATGGCTGCGGCATCACCCGGGTAGCACCGTCAATGGTAATCTGGCGTTCTTCCATACATTCCAACAATGCTGATTGCGTCTTGGGCGAGGCGCGGTTTATTTCGTCCGCCAATACAATATTTGCAAAGACTGGACCTTCCATAAACTCAAACTCAGCAGTATTTTGACGATAAATTGAAACACCGGTAATATCGGACGGCAACAGGTCGGGGGTGAATTGTATACGTTTGTATACACATCCCAGGGTGATGGCAATCGACTTGGCCAGCATGGTTTTGCCCACACCCGGCACATCTTCCAACAGCAAATGGCTGCCGCACAGAATGGCCGCCAAAGCACGCTTTATTTCAGTACGTTTGCCGTGGATAACCTTTTCGATATTATCGATTATTACATCAATTTTTGCAGATGCTTCCGCTACAGTCATTGCTTCCATTTCCGCCATTTTATCCGCCTTTTACGACTGATTTTTTGCCTGTATTACCATATCTAAGAAATATTTATGAACCCGGTTATCATCAGTTAATTCTGGATGAAACGCTGTTGCCAGCAACCACCCTTGTCGTACCATAACCGGGTGCGAATTTGTGGTGGCCAATACATTGACGCCTTCTCCAACCCGGGTAACATACGGAGCGCGAATATATACCGCACGAACCGGACCGCCGGGAATGCCGTCAATCTGCAAATCTTCTTCAAAAGAATCAACCTGACGACCAAAGGCATTACGTCGAATTGTTATATCCATTATCCCAATTCTATGTTGTTCAGAATTTTCAATATCCTTCGCCAATAGAATCATTCCGGTACAGGTTCCATATATAGGCTTATTTTGCCCGGGCAATGCCCTGACCGCCTGCATCTGTCCGAATCTATCCAGCAACTTTCCCACGGTAGTGCTTTCACCGCCGGGAATTATCAGACCATCAACGGCAGATATTTCATCCGCAGTACGCACCGGTGTGCAATCAATATTCAACCCGTGCATCATTGCTATATGTTCACGTACGTCACCCTGCAACGCAAGTACACCGACGTGTATATTATTTTCTGTCATATTCATTTTATTTTCTGTTTTATTATGCCAAGTTCCTGCAAAGTATAACAAAAAACCCTCTGCTTATGAGCAAAGGGTAATAATTATATTCCAAACAGTGATTCATATATTACGAGATACCTGCTGAAAGCTGTTTTGGACCGCAGGCATCTTGCCTGCTCATGGTAATATAAGGAGCAGGGGACA
>JBIJDE010000323.1:0-5811 GCA_044344305.1 Armatimonadota bacterium | reverse complement strand
GTTTATAACATCTTCCACCACCTTGCGAGGGATTACACGAGTTAATGACCCAAGAGTCAAAATATCAATGGCTGTTGAAGATACAGCCGGTTTAGATGAGCGACGTTTTTTAGCTGGCATTATCACACCCCCTGACATGATTTCTGCCTAATTATACCATTTCTTTAATGACTTTTGAACGGTATTGAGCCTGCCATGATGTTGGTAGAGGCATGAATGTCAGCATTGCGTAAGCCAATTATCAAGAAAATCCCTATTATTGATGTTAAACATGACATTATCATCTGTTTAACAGGATTGCTTTCAATTTTCCATATTTCCATGTTATTGCCTTTAATTCATATTTGTAAATCGTTATATTAAATGTACAAATCTCATGGATAATTGTCAATATGAGATGAACTTTAATTTAATTTTGTTTAAATCGGCTTTCGTAAAGATTATTGTAAACACCATTAGCACTCAGCAATCAGGATGATTGCCTTGTTTAATAATTTTCCCATGTTCAATATGAAAGATATTATCTTCTGAAGTAGAAGTGAAGTAGAAATTAATTAAAACAGTATTTATTCATTATAGCGAGAAAATCTTTTGTTATTTCATAACCATATTGATCATCGTTTTCGTTAATAACGATGAGAATCATGGTGGAGGCGGGGGGAGACAGTTTCGTTGTCACCATTCCACGCTCACTTCTGAGGAAAATACTGCAAATAAAAGTTCTCATCCTGCTACGACTTGAGAAGTGTAATTAATGTTAGAATTTCGTTATTTATGTCATTGAAGTATATCAATCAAACCGGTATAATAACGTTAACATATTAAATGAGGTATACATGGCCAAGTCGACTCAAAAACAAAAAATTCAAGATTCACAGGTTAATCTGCATAGTGTTGCTGAGGAATGTGGCGTTAGTGTTATGACTGCTTCGCGGGCGTTGAATGGCAGCAGTTATGTGGCCGCTAAGACGCGTGAAAAGATACTGGCAGTGGCAAAAAGACTTGGATATGACC
This sequence comes from Armatimonadota bacterium, assembly GCA_044344305.1. GTDB lineage: Bacteria > Armatimonadota > Hebobacteria > CAIYQO01 > CAIYQO01 > JBAXQQ01. The sequence goes on along the minus strand of JBIJDE010000323.1, from coordinate 4,797 downwards.
CGGCACGTAATCAAATGGCGCGACAGATGGTACTTCGCCGGCATGGCATTACCGCGTTAAATCATACCATCGGGTTGTTTTTCCCACCCTTATTCACCCGTAATCCTGCTGCAGCCTATTATGGTCCAATTTTTGACTGTATAATGACAGTTGCGGTGTTGAAAAGATATTCCGTTCATACTAATTACATCAGTTATCCTCATTCAGAGGAAGAACCTGTGACTGAATTGATAGAATCGTTGAATTGGTCCAGCAATATAGATGAAGAGTTGTTTCCTTATGACATGATAGAATCTTTGCCTGCTGTATTTTGCCATGGCGACATTGACGGTACATTGTTGCAGGCAAAACCACATGAACAATCGTATATCGTTAATATGCTGCGTGCTGAATCAAACTTTTTTGACCGTCCTATTGTCACAATTATTGAACCAACAGATGGATGTTCCGCAGTACTGACCGATGACGCGTCTTCCGCTTACCTGGCTATGCAACACCTGATAGAACTCGGTCACCGGCATTTTCTGCATTTCCCAGAGCAACAGTCGCAATATTATTGTTACCAGCAACGGTTAGCTGGATATGGGAAAGCATTGAAAGAAGCGGGTATTGATACTGATTCAGTATTGTATGCCTGCCCATGGGATTGGGATTACCCTATCACCAGCATGACTGCCTTTAATGAATTTCTTGCTGCCCATCCGCAGATTACCGCAGTGTTTGCCCATCATGATTATATGGCACAAATGATATACAATGACCTTAAACAACAGGGAATAAGTGTGCCGGAAGATATCAGCCTGGTAGGGCATGACGACAGTTTTCCGGTACTTGATCCGGTGAAAGGGATAAGTGTCACAACTACTAATCTGCCATTAGCAGATGTAGGTCGTGAAGCCACCCGTATGTTGATTCGCCAGATTACTGAACATAACAAAGAAATACAGCGAATTATACTTCCCACAACTTTTATCCCGCGGAACTCAACAGGACCAGCTAAAAAGTTTTGATTTGCCCCCTTTTTAAATTTATTTTGATATTCATTCAGATATCTCTTGACAGTCAATAATCACAGTGGTAAAATATATATTAACAATACTCTGTTAACGTTAACAGTGCATTATTTAAGGGGGTAATTATGTATCATCACTATTCCAAATGTGGCAAACGAAAATCAGGGTTTACGCTTATTGAACTTCTGGTCGTGATTGCCATTATTGCCATTTTGGCCGCGATATTGTTCCCGGTGTTTGCCCGGGCGCGCGAGAAGGCACGGCAAACTACCTGCACCAGTAATCAACGTCAGATATCCGCATCTGTGCAGATGTTCGCACAAGATCATGAGGAAACCTTGCCTTTATCAGCGACTTTCTGGAATGATTGCGACGTTGATGATGGTGTGAAGATATGCCCGACAGCAGGCAGGGATGTCCTGCCCGGATATGTTTATAATGCTGCAATATGTTCTGGTACTGCCCTGGGCGATCCATTAAAAATACCTGATGCGTCATCGGTATGGCTGACCTGTGATGGCAAAAATGACGCTATTGACCCGCGTCATAGTGGAAATCTGGTACTCAGTTATGTTGACGGTCATTGCGCAGCATCAAAACCTTTTCAATACTTCATCATACAGCCTACTTGTGTTGCGACCAGTGGACCCGCCACCGGGCGCGGTTCTTCATTTGCTGCCACTACTGATGGTATTGGTCTGTCAAAGGCTTTGCCCACAGGAGACCCGGTACCATTAACATGGCCGACTCATACTAATTCAGGAAGCGGCGGTAATGAAAACTATTGGTGGCCGGGAAGTAGTGGATATTGGATTGTTTATTATCTTGGTGGTACATATAACCTTACCGGTATCACCATTTGGAATTATTATGAGAACTTTGCCTGGCCAAATCGCTCACTCAGGTCGGTAACTTTGTCATCATCTATAGACTCAACCACCGGATTAGACGGGTCATACTCTACGATTTCCGGTGCCCCTGTTGAGTTCGGCAATGAAACAACGAATCCGTGGAAAGCACAATACTATACTTTTAGCGGTTCAAGCACAAAAGCTAAATGGGTAAAAATATATATCAATTCACATTGGGGTGGTGGTGCCGGACTGGGTGAAGTTCGATTCGTCTATACACCTTAATTATTGCTGTTTACATTTCTTTGAGGAGGAAATTTTATGTATAAATATAATTCGCGAAAGGGTTTTACCCTTATTGAATTGCTGGTCGTGATTGCCATAATTGCCATTTTGGCCGCCATATTGTTCCCGGTGTTTGCCCGGGCGCGGGAAAAAGCGCGACAGACAACATGTATGAGCAACCAGAGGCAGATAGCAGTATCAGCGCAAATGTATGCGCAGGACCATCAGGAGATATTACCATCATCTGCGACTTTCTGGACAAGTATAAGTGTTGATGATGGAATTAAAGTTTGTCCGTCTGCCGGTAAATCTGTGTTGCCTGGATTTATCTACAATGCTGTTAAATGCTCGAATATTGCTATTGGCACCATTGCAGACACCAGTGATACCTGGCTGACAATGGATGGTAAAAGTAATGATATTGACGCGCGTCATAGCGGTAAGGTTATTAAAAGTTTTGTTGATGGTCATTGCTCATTAGGTGATCCATACAAATGGACCATCGTTAAGCCGGTATTTGCTTATTCTGACTCCGGGATACCTATATTGGCAATTGATGGAGAAGGGTTAACCAAGCCATTGAGTACAGGTGATCAGGCACCATCAACCTGGCCTGACCATACCTACTTAACAGCAAAGGTTTGGACATGCAGTTTAAATAAATATATTTTATTTAATCTTGGTGATACTTATAATTTATCTGGCATCTGTATCTGGAACTATTATGAAAACGCCACTTATCCAAACCGGGCAGTAAAAGGGATAACCCTGACATCATCAATAGATGCAACAACCAACTTGAATGGAACATACACAGCGGTAAATGGTGCACCTGCTGAGTTTAGAAATGAAACGCAATCACCCTGGCGTGCACAATTTTATCCATTTACTGGTGGATCAACAAAGGCGAAATGGGTGAAAATGGTAATAACATCAAACTTTGGCGACAATAGTATGCGATTGGCAGAAGTAAGGTTTGTACAGTCAGAACTGTAGGAACGCAAGATTTTGCGTCTAAAGATGATGCCGTTTCTGTAGAGACGCACGGCCGTGCGTCTGAAAGTCACACATGTTCTGTAGAGACGCACGGCCGTGCGTCTCTACGTAAAAACAAAAAATCAGGAAATAAATTTTATGACTATTTTATATTCGGATGTAAAAGAAGATAATAATTTTATGAACTCAGCGGCGGTGGTTATCGGCCATCGCCGTTTTATATGCCTCTCCCCAACTCTGGTGCGGATAGAATTCTCACCAGACGGCATTTTCGATAATCGTCGCAGCATGATTGCGTATACCAGCCAGCAACCAGTTGTTTTCACTGCAATTACGCGCGATGGTAAGTGGGATGTGCTGGATACCAGCGCGATGCAGATTCGCACGATGGATAATGATAAACAGTGTAATCGCAATAACCTGGAGATTCGCTGGAGCGATGGCAAACTGATGCAGATATGGCGTCCCGGTGATCGTGATTACCAGAATTTGGGTGGCACTGTGCGCAGTTTGGATAGATATGGTGGTGAGTCGTGTGTATTAGATGGTGTGCAAACGGCAACCATGGAATCGCCAGATCCAGACGGTACCACCTGGCCGGCATGGTTGCAGTGCGAGGTTGATCCGTTGTATGTGTCATTGCATCCAGATGCGCCTGCTAACTTTGGCCGTGGTCACTGGTTGCGGGACGCGCAACAACAATACAATGATGGTAAATACACCGAGCGCACCTTTAACTGGTACAAAGTATCGCGACAGTTTTGTCCGGGTGTTTTATCCAGAAGCGGTTATTACTTGCTGAATGATTCAGATGGTGCTGTGATGGATGAAGATGATTTTCCCATTGAACGCGATAAACCTGGCTATCAGGATTGGTATTTTTTCGCTTACGGTAAAAATTATATTCGGGCTTTACAGGATTTCAGGTTGCTGTCCGGGCCGGTTCCGGTTTTACCTCATAAAGATTTCGGAATAATTTTTTCCCGTTGGCCCGCCTTCAGCGAAGATGAAATTACTGAGATGGTACGGGATTTCAATGCAAATGGTTATCCGTTGTCAACATTAGTGATGGATATGGAATGGCACAAGGAAGGGTGGGGGCATTGGGAATATAATCCAGAATTAATCCCTGACCCGAAACGATTTTTCGCGCTTTGCCACAAATATAATCTGGATGTAACATTTAACGACCATCCACTTGATGTGCGTGATGATGACAGTCATTTTGAAGAATATGTAAAACAAGCCGGACCCGATGTAGAGATAAATACCCGCGAATATAATGGTAAAACGCTGCAAATGGCGAAGGTTGATATCTGCAATAAAGTACAGAATACCGCATTCAGAAAAGTATGCCACACCCATATTATAGAGGATGGGCTTGATTTCTGGTGGAATGACGGGTCGCGCGGGCAAATGACTACAACACATGGTCAATTAGTCACAAACAAGACATTTTTTGAAGAGTCAGAACGTGGCGGACGACGTGGTATGCTGTTGGGACGCTACGGCGGTCTGGGTTCGCACCGTTACGGCGGCTTTTTCACCGGTGACACAACATCAGACTTTGACGTACTGCGGTTGCAATGCGAGTTTAATGTCCGCGCCAGCGGAGTCGGCATATCCAACATCAGTCATGATCTGGGTGGATT
>JBIJDE010000039.1:0-18941 GCA_044344305.1 Armatimonadota bacterium | reverse complement strand
AGGTGAAGATTGATGGAAAGTGGCATTATGCAGAAACCACGAGCAATACCAAGGCATTAATGAGCAAACTTGGAATAGATATCACGTAATTATGCGGGGTTAGGGATTAACCGAAAAACCTAAGGAACATTATTTATCTAATATCAATTATATGAATTCAAGCTCATCATTTGGTACAGTTCCAACATTAGGGATAAAAGGTAAAAGTACTTGGGAGTTTGAAACAGGTTTTTGGGAAAGTGATGGACTTAATGGTGAAAACAGTAAAACAGGTGATGATGTATCATTATCTATAGATACCCCATTTATTTCATGGTCAGTCAGAAGAGCCATTCAACTTTCAAATGATACAGTATTGTTTCAATTGGGCGATAATCAGATTTGTGTGTATGACCCAAATACAAAGCAATTAGCTTTACTTGCTCACGGATATGGACCTATTGCGGTAATTAAAAAATAAGAAAGGTTAAAAAGCTAATAGAGGTAAACAATATGAACTTCTTCAAAAACTTATTTAACAAACCTATTAAAAATGTTAATTCAGAAGCTGGAATTAATCAGCATCATGATTTTTTATGCACTATCAGTGAACCGGCAATAATGCTGATAGCGACCAAAGGAAATGTTAACAGCAGAATTGGTGGGCAACCCATCATGCCGGCAGAAATGGAATGGCCGTCATGGAATGGTGTTCCTATGTTATTTCTATGTCAACTTGATCTCAGTGAATTACCGGTAGGTTGCAACCGTCACGGACTGCCACTAACCGGGATGATATATTTCTTTTATAATCAAGAACAGGAAACATGGGGGTTTGACCCAAAGGATAAAGGAAGCTGGAGTGTTTTGTATACACCACTTTCAGCATCAGATTGCCAACTTAGAGATATTCCTGAAGAAATTGATGAAAGTATGTTGCCGGAAGAAAAATCTTTGGGATATGAAAATTATAAATCATTCCCGGATTATTATGATGAAAGAGTTTTTTCTTTGGAATTATCTTCAAAACAGGTTGACCAATATTATGAACAGTACTCAAATAATTTCAACAATGAACATGCGCATCACCTGTTTGGTTATCCTAATCCAGTTCAGAATAATGATATGGATCTTGAGTGCCAACTTGTATCGAATGGTTTATATTGCGGTGATTCAACCGGATATAATGACCCAAGAGCAGTTGAACTTACACCCGGAAAGTCAGATTGGATGCTGCTTCTTCAATTAGATTCCGATGAAGACGCTAATATTATGTGGGGTGATAGCGGTATGCTATATTTTTGGATTCGTAAGGAAGATTTGGATGAACTCCGTTTTGAGAATTGCTGGATGATATTACAATGTTATTAATCAATAATGAAAATAGGCATATCTATAATTTATCTGGATATGCCTTTTACTTTCTGTCAGCACATTAGAATTTTAGTAAATTTTGAAATAATACATCTTTTACATTCAATAATCAGGAGTTTCTCATGTTTCAAGGAAATACCGGGCAACCACAAGGGATTGCCCCTACAATAGATGTAAAAAGCGATAGTACTTTAAATGAATTAACCTGAATAAAAAATATTTCCTCCATCTACACAATAATTTTTGGTAAAATATTTTTAGTTTTATATTATACAGGTTGAAAATATTATTTAATGAAAGGTAATGTTATGCGATTTAATGATTTTAGCAGTTTAAAGTATGTTGGTAAGTTAAAACCCCGCATCAGCACAGAAATTTCCTCGTCGCGTCTGGGTGTTGGTTTTGAATGCCTTGACCGCGATATGTGGGATGCAAACCAGGCTTGGCCGGTGCTTGCCGGGTTGGGTGTAAAGTGGGCGCGGGTGCAGACTGGCTGGGCGAAGACCGAGAAAGTATCCGGCGAGTATAATTTCGCATGGCTGGACGAAATCGTCGATAACCTGATAAAACATGGCGTACAACCCTGGCTCAGCATCAGTTATGGCAATCCGGTTTACACGAAAAACATGAATATTTCAGTGCCCGGCGTATCAGCGAATTACCAGGGATGCAACGAATTTGGTGTAGGTTTCCCCCCCATTCATACCGCGGAAGAACGGCAGGGGTGGCAGAATTACGTGCGCGCATTGGTAAAACATTTTCGTGACCGCGTTGACCATTATGAAGTTTGGAATGAGGCGGATTTGCTGAGTTTCTGGAAATGCCAACCCAAGGCGGCGGATTATGTCGACCTGGTGCGTCTTACCGCGGAACCGTTGCGCCAGGAACAACCGGGTGCCAAATTAATCGGCGGCGCTATCGCCTGGGGGATGACGGTGTGGAGCCTGAAATGGCTGGAAGATTGCATGCGGGCGGGGATGCACGAACTGGTGGATATAGTCAGTTACCACGGTTATAAATCTGTCCCGGAACGCCATAGCGCGCAGGAGATTGACGCGTTTCGGCAGATTATCACAAGATACAATCCATCGCTGCCATATTGGCAGGGAGAAGCGGGAATCCAGTCCAAAGTTCCGGATGGCGGTAATTCCGGCGCCCTCGCGACTATGAAATTGAGTGAGGATATTCAGGCGCGAATGCTATTGCGAAGAACTATGCTGGAATTGCATAACGGTGCCAGTATGTCCAGTTATTTCCACATGGCTGACTTTGCCAATTACGCGGGTGATAAACGCACTTACCATTATGGCTTGCTGCGACTGGAAGACGGTTCGCCGAAACCGGCATTTTACGCACTACAAACGCTTTGCACTTTACTTTGTGATCCGATGGAACCAGCGAATGGACGGTCGGCGGCGCATATGAGCCTGCTGGATGATACTGATGACCCTCGCGCTACTAAGGCATTTACCTGGCATGCAAACTTTGTCCGCGGCAATGTGCCGGTACATGCATGGTGGATTCCTGAATCGCTGGAAAATGACCCGGTTGTACAGCAGGCAGAGATGAATTACTGGCTCGATAGTTCATTGCAATTGGAAAATCCGGTGCTTATTGACCCGGTTACGCAAGATGTATATGCCGTTGAATACGACCGCGACCGAAGAAGCTGTGCGGAAACCTGGATGACACCCGACCCGAACGCGGAAGGGGTAATGCATTTTAAACCGCTGCCGGTTAGCACCGACCCATTACTGATAACCGACCGCTCGATAGTGGAAATTAAATAAAAACCAGCAGGAATGTGATGAATGATGTGTGATAAAAAAGAATATGACATTATTATTGCCGGCGGTGGTACAGCGGGGTCGGCAGCGGCTATCGCGGCAGCACGGCGCGGTCATCGGGTATTGTTAGTCGAGGAACAAAATTGTCTGGGTGGCGTTTCTACAGCAGGATGTGTGGGAGAATGGTTTGCGTCATTAACAGGCATCGGTGATATATTCGACGCCATAATTAATGAATTACAGAAATTTGGGCTTTATGATAGCGGCATTAAATTTTTTAATCAGGAATATTTGAAAATTATCTTGCAGTTAATGGCGGAACAGGCGGGTGTTGATATTCTTTTTCACGCATCAATATATAATGCTGAATGTCACAATGGCAAAGTAACAGAAGTCAGCATTGCCTGCTGTTCTAAAATTATCGTCACCACGGCAAAATATTTTATTGACGCTACCGGCGAAGGCGACCTATGCGCAATGGTGGGTGCTGAATTTATGCAGGGAGATCCGCAAGGACACCGTGTTTTGCATATGACACTTGCAGCATGGATGTATGATACCGGCAAAACACAGTTATCATATCTGCCTTCAGGACTTGATGTTATAGAGAAATATGAAGATTTGCCGGGGTTGGGCAGCGGTTTTGTGGTTGATAAAAACCGCATATATATGAACGCGACTAAAGTGTTGGGACATGACCCGACAGATCCAGTGAGTTTAAGCCAGGCTGAATGTGAGGCGAGGCGTCAATTAATATGTATTGTACATTACCTGCAGAATCATGGGTTTCCTACTTACGCGCTGGCATCCAGCGGCTCAAAAATCGGCATTCGCGAGGGAAGGCGGATAATTGGCGATTATATTCTCAGCAAAGATGAAGTTATCAACCAGATTGAGCCATTGGATTTTTATGACGGCGTATCAGTCGCAACCAGTCAAATAGATTTTCACAGCCTTACAAAATCCGGTAATTCCGGATGGCGGCAAAAATTAACTCCTTACAGTATTCCTTTTCGATGCATGATTGCCAAAGGTTTTCAGAATCTGCTGATGGCAGGTAAGTGTATAAGTGTAGATCAGGTAATACACAGCAGCACCAGAATGTCCCCGACCTGCTGTATGATGGGTCAGGCTGTCGGTACCGCCGCGGCAATGGCTGCTGAACTCGGTTGCGACGATATTAATAACCTGCCGATTACTGAACTCCGCAGGAATCTGCATAATGACGGCATGGAGATTGATCCGCGAAAACACACCGCATTCGCGCCTCATAATACGAACTTAGACGCTGATGATGACACCGTTAACAACCTGTCCAATAATGGCACACCGGCATGATAACAGGATTTTTAATGTTGCTTGCTACAGGGTTGGGCTGGACAATTACCGGATCAATGCTTAGTTATATGGCGCGAAAAGGTATAAGCGTTGTAACTTTGCTGGTACCACAAATATTGCTTTCTGTTGTCTTGGCAACAATATTCCTACCTGATTATAAGACTTTGGCAATAGGGCATGTATCCGGGTTACTGCCTTTGTCGGTATTACTTATTGGTGCCGGCATATTAAATGCTGTCGGCATTCTGGTATTACAGGCGGCCATGCGCGCCGGCCACCATGGCACCGCGTGGTCTATCGGGCAATCGGCACTTATTGTGCCATTTTTAGCGGGTGTAATATCTTTTCACGATTCGTTGCCATTGGGACGGTTGCTGGGGGTTATCGGCATTATTATCAGTCTGGCAGCATTTGGATTGGTGCAGGAAAAACAGCAAGGTTCATCACCCGCTATCGTTTCACAAAAAAACCGGCGTGGATTTTTTCTGGCGTTAGCGGCGATGCTGATTTTTGGCATCGCCCAGACAATAATGTCATTACCATCACACCTGCCGGGTTTGACCGACACAGCCCGCTTGCGAGTACCGTTATTGTACCTGGGGCATTGTGTGGTTTATCTCGGATGGTGGTGGCGCAAACCCGAAAAATTACAACGTAATGTTATGGTAATCGCCGCGATATGCAGTATAGTCGCAGTCACCAGCACCCAACTGCTTTTCCTGGGGATAGACCGGCTGGCAAAAGCAAATATGAGTTCAGTAGGATTCCCAATAGCAGTAAGTTGCAGCATTATGTGTTTTGCCATATACAGCGCCTTGATAATGCGCGAAACTTTCTCCCGTTGGCACGCCGTCGGCCTGACAGCAGCACTGGGCGGCATTATCGGTATTGTTTTGAGCGGGTAATTATTGATGATAATATCACTGTACAAGACGCAAGGCCTTGCGTCTCTACAATTATTTACCCAACTCTTAAAACTGACTCAGAATTTAATTCATGCCCATCAATACACACCGTTTTCGCCGTTGTGTTAATTAACAGCGACACGCCGTCTGCGTAGTCGGTGCGGTAGACGCCGGTTTGTGGTTGCGTGATATTATTGATGTCCTGGAAGATGCGGTCGGCGTATTCTATGCAACAAAGTTGGTAGCTTTCGCGGGTGTATGTGGCAAGGTCATTATAGCAGGGCATGGTGTGGCCCTTGCTGTTTGTACGTGCTGCCACCTCGATGAATGGCATCGCACCCCAAGCGAGGGTATGCAAGGCGCCGGCGCGGCCATTAGTTACATCGCCGTATCCCTGATAGCGGACGCTGTTGTGCAGGGCGATGGGTAAAAAAGGTACAACTTCATCGATGAATCTGGTCATGAAATTGGTGAATTTTGACCATCCGTCTGAATTACTGTCAATATAGACACCATCCATTAGGTCGTAATAAGGCCCATAAGGTACTTCCAGCGAAAGTGTGCCGAACAGGTTGCGTGTGTATGTAATAATTTCCCGGAAAGCGTTAATATACTGTCGTCGGTTAGCCGGGTGCTGGGGTGAATGACAGGTGTTGAATGCGGATAGCGCGTCAAGGTAGTAATTGCCATGGATACCCATTTCACGCATCTTTGGCAGGTTGAGTTCGGCGTGTTTTTTGCTTTGCAACGGACACATGCGCCAGTTGTATCCGCCGCTCCATGGCACATTGCGCCAATATGTTCCGTCGCGCAGTACAATGCCATCGTCGTGGGTGAAATCAGGCGATACTTCATAACTGTCCTGGTAATTATCATGAACTGTAACGCAGATGTTATGTAGTTTGCCCCAGGTGATTAAGGCGCGGAATGCTTCTTCGCCACCCTCAACGGGATTAACCGGGAAACGTGTCGGGTATTTACCATCGTGTCCTTCTAAATTCCAGCCAACCATTTGCGCGGTAATTTTGCTTATGCCATCGTTCTGCATTTGTTCCAGCAATTCCTTCGCCTCTGCAAAGGTGGTGGTGGACTGGTAATTGCCCAAACCATGTATATCCGGGGTTTTGCATCCCTGGAAAATCTTCATGGTGAAACTGCTGGCAAAGGCGGTTACTTCCGGGTGACCATCCGCTTTCTCTGCCCAGGTGCGAACACCTCGTTCTTCACGCAGGAAAGTTCGGTAACAGCGCGCGAATGCCGCCCAGCCATCGCCAGCGGGGTCAAGCAGGTAATAGCGCACGGTTCGCTGACCAGGGAGAATATCATCGGTATGTTCCCACCGATAAACCAGACCGATATGGATGCCGGTTTTCGCCTCTTCTTCATAATGGGATCGGACAACGGCCTCCGCGTCATAGTCGCCGGCGGTGACGATGGCGCACCATGACATGCCGGCGCGGTGAATGCCAACGCAGTTGTAGTTGCTGCGCGTCGCCCATTGATGCTGTTGAGCGTAGATGGCCACCCGTTCCTCGCGGCTAACGGTATGCTTAAAGTTATGCAAGGCGCCGCAAAGGCATGGTAGCAGCAGATAGCCTTCCTCGCCGGAGTCCGCCGCCCCAAAACCGGGCAGCAAGTCAACGCGGAGCAGACGGGCGAGAGTTATGTCGTGTTCTATCAGAGTTTCTTCTGGAATCGACAGTTCCACCGCGGAAATATCCGGACAGACGCCGCCGGTGATATCAAATGTGATGACAGTATTTACAAAAGGGATATCCACCCGGCATGGTAGTCGCCAACCTGATGTGATATTTTCGATATTATCCCATTCCACCACTACCGGGTGCCATTCTACACGCGCCTCGATAGTGTTATATATCTGGCATCGCGCCACGGTATCCACGATAACCGCGTCCCGCCATCCCTTTGCCGAAAATTGCAGTGCCGTACCCGCCGGCGCCATATTTGTCTGCCGCATTGCTGCTCCTTTATTACGAATTACGAATTACGAATTACGAATTATGAATTATGAATTACGAATTGAATCCTTAATCAAAAAAGAGCGATATTTTTAAGACATTGTTTTTTTAAGACAGGATTAACAAGATTAATAGGATTTTATTTTTGCAAAGTAAAAGATATCCTATCTATCTATCTATCTATCTATCTTGCACATCGATGTGAAAAATTCGTAATTCGTACAGGCAATTGTAAAACATGAAAAATATATAATCAACCCAACCACCCCCTGTCCCCTCCTTGCCAAGGAGGGGAGTTCTTTAATAAGTTGATAATATAATGTCATTTATAATAATCAAAAACTTTATTTTAAGTTCCCCCCCTTAGCAAGGAGGGGTGGCCGAAGGTCGGGGTGGTTTTTCTTACCACAAACCTGCAACCTGAACATTAAAAATAGGTTTCTAACCTTTGTAATTCGTAATTCGTAATTCGTAATTCGTAATTCGTAATTAATAATTCATCATTCCGGCAGGACTACGCGGAAACCGATGTAGTAGTAGCCGGGATATACCTGGGTGTTGAACTCGCGGTCGGTGACGCGCTGACTCCGATTGTAATATCCCCATGACCCACCGCGGATTACGCGGTATTGCGCGCGGGTTATTGCACATGGGTCTGTAACCGCATCGACGGTATACGGGTGGTAATAGTCGGTGCACCACTCGGCAAGGTTGCCCGCCAGGTCGTGAATGCCGTCCCGGCTTGCGCCGGCAGGATGACTTCCAACAGATGCGGTGCTGGTGCCGGTCTGGCATTTTTGCGCGTCAGGTTTGTCATCTCCCCATGGATAAACACGGCCTTCGCCACGGCCAGACGCGACATATTCCCATTCTGCCTCGGTCGGCATACGGTAGCCCGCGTGTAAATTAACAGACCAATCTTTAGGGTCATAAGCGGGGGTAAGACCAGCTTGAACAGATAACCAGTTACAATAGGCCGCTGCCTGACGCCAACTAAGGTATGTTACCGGGTCGGAATCGCGCCATGAATATTCATCGCGGTATTTGCGGTGTGCCGGGTCAAACAGTTCGTATTCCGCATTGGTAATTTCAAACTTTGCCATTTTGAATGCCGATATCGTAACCGGGTGTACCGGTTTTTCATCCGGTTTGCCGTTTACGTTGCCCATTATGAATTTTCCGGCGGGAATCTGTACCATTTCTGCCCGGGGTGTTTCAATCTTTCGCACACCGGTTACAGGCGCGACTGGTACAATCTCTATGGCGTCGACAGTTAATTTATTTGCGTCACCGATTGCAAGTGATAAGTTAAGCGAATCCGCAGGAGCAAAAGGTGTCCATATGAATGAAACAGTATTTTTGTCGCCGGATTTTGTAGGTGGCAATGATACCGGGAAGAAATTATACGCTGTTGTGCCGGATATTTTTACAACACAGGGCAAATCACCGGTATTACGGTATTTTATCCGGATATTGCATGCGCCGGTTTGTGGGGTAATTTTAAATGGAATATTTATATTGGTGCTGCCATTTTTTGCGCCGGGGAAATTATTTGCGGTACCACCGCACCATGCTCCACTCCATGTTTTATTGCCTATATAACGTAAGTTTGGGCTATTCTCTTTAGTAACCGCGCTTATGATAGTCTGCTGTCCGTCAATCTCTGCCAGTTTATCGCCTTTGCGTCGCAGTGTGAAACGTGGGGTTCCGGGTTGAAAAGGTAATTCAACATGAGATATCCCGGATGGTAGTGAGAACTTTTTGCTGGTTTTACCGGTGCGAATGGTAAGTTCCGCAGGTGCGGTCAACATGACAGTGGCGTAGATGTTATCCTCAACATCATCATGAATCTGGTCGGGTATCTCTATCCATGCCTCTTTTTTTAGGTCATAGGCGGTGGTAAGCCATTTAGACCGGTTGCGGTATACAAAATAAAGTTTATCCTGTTTTATAACAGGTTGTGTGCCGGATTTAAACCAGGCGGAGTAATATGCCGTTACATCAAGGAAAGATTCGTCATGGTCCATGCAGAGAATATTACCACCATTATGTGCCGGTGCCAGGTGACTGTCTTCATTGTAGTCATTCCAGGTGACAATCTCTACCCAGTCGGCATTATCACTGATAATATCACCCCAAATAAGACTGTAATCTTTCATCCCGTGAAAGTCGCGCAGATTGGCACTGTTATAAGCAAATGAATTAGTTGCCATTTGCAATTTGCCCATTTTCGCAGTTGCCCGACGAATATTTCTGTTTCCCTGACGCAAATCCCAGGACGGTGTATCAATGCCGAAGAGGAAATAACCGTCAAGATATGGCGATTCTGTAAGGGTATTTACAATACCGTCATAACTTGGCGCCAGTGTATAGTTCGCTGTCCAGAAAAATGGCACAAAGCAGGATTCGTAACCGGAATCTTTAAGGGTTTTAATGGTCTCTGCCCAACGTGGATTTGGCCCGGTATAGGCGGAAAGCACTGGTTTGCCATTATAATGAAACTGATTTGGATGGTCGGCAAATCTTTTCATCATGTCCATCGCGGTGGTCAGTGGATCCATACCGGTGGCGGTGTCGATGGAGAAGAAAAGCTTGAAATCGCTGTTCAACTGTTTCGCCGCTTCATAAATCATTGTTGAACGTTCTACATAGTAGCGTTCTTTTTCCCATGCGCCGCAATTAAGGGCAAATCCATCTATGCCGTATTGCTGTGCCAATTGAATTTCGTGCTTATAACTTTCCACCGTCGCGGCACCATTAAATGGCATACAAACCATAAAATGGGCAAACGTAAAATGTTCGCGCGCGCCGGCAATTTGTGCTAATGACATAATAAGACACCCCATCATGATAATTCGCAGAATAGATTTCATTATTTATCACCTTTGAAAGTGACAATCCATTTAACGCGGGTGGACCAACGCTGATTTTCCGCTTTGCCGGCAATTGCCAGACGCAATCGGTCGCCGGTTTTAACGGTTAATTCCTTACTGAAACTAACTGGTTCGCCTTTCACGTCAAAATTATTTGTCCACAACGGTGTTTTTTCACCTTCCTGCGTTAATGTTACTGTTACCGGCGTCAGATGCTCAGACTTGCTTAGTTCTATGTCAATTTTAATTTTTCCTGTTAACGGACTGGTCCATACCTGTGAAGATGACGAATCTTTTTCGCCGAAATATGCCAGTGTCTCTTTTTCTGGTTTGCCGATGCCGAATGCCCATGAGTTGCCACGTTCCAGCCATGCCGGTATTTGCTGAACCAGTAATCCGGCGGATTGGAATTTTCCGGTGAGTTCTCCCTGGGTTGGGGTGAACTCGAACTCCCATATTTTGCTGCCCAAAGCATCCGGGATAGGGTAGGTTTCATCCTTAACGCGAAAATCAGCACCAGCATTCCATGTTGTATCAACCGGGTAAACTAATGGCGCGTTACATGGATCAGTACCGGCCTGGTATTCCTGCAGATTAGTTTGGCCGTCTTTATCTGGGTCTGCCTGTTGGTCGGTACCAGTCCATTGTCCAAAATAGTAACGTTCAAACCAGTTTGGCAATCCATTTTTATCGTCGTCGCCATATTCGCTGAAATATTTCACCGGTTGTCCGGGGAACCATTTTTTCCAATTCGCATCTTCCTCACTGCTGAATCCGCGGATAGAGAAGTCCTGTCGCCACGGTTTGTCGGTGATTAATTCCGGCGCAGTGAATGTAAGTATAGTTTTTTTGTTGCGTAACAGAGTTACAACAACCTTGCCGGGTTTGCTGTCGAATGTAACGGATGACATACCTGCTGGTACTTCTTTTTCACCGATTCCATCTATCTTTACAATTCCCGGTGCGGTTAGGAAAGAACGGACTTCAATATTATCCTGTGATTTTGACCCTCTTACACGTGGTCCGGCAATCAGTGGTGATGCGGCATCTGTGCGGTAAGGACGGTAGAATGTATATACCTGGTCGCGCAACGGTTTTGGTTCGGTGCCGGTTTTATACCATGGTGAGTAATAATTTCCCATCAGGTCAGTGAAGGCGAAATGACGGCGCACGCCAGGCATAACGGTGGTATCTTCGGTGATGTCATTCCATGTAGTTAACTGTACGAATGCCGGATCGGTGTCACGTGCCATTTTCCACATGGCATCCCAGTAAATTGAGTTGTCAGCGCCGATATTTTCCAGACTGGTGGTACGTCCCGGTGTGTAATAATTTGGCCAGGGGCATAATGACCAGTCTTTTTTCAATTCTTTATATACTTTGCTGATGGCGGCGAATGCCTGGGCATTTCTTTCCAGCGGTTGCCGACTATAAAAACAGGAAATACCTTCAGCGTGTTTTGCGTAGTTGCGTATGGTAATATCCCAGTCTTCCGTTTTCTTGTTGGGGAACTCACTTAAATCAAGGCAAAGATAAATCGGTTCTCCGGCAGCGGTTCGAAGTTCACTGAACATTGTCTCGACTTTGTCCGGGGTTGAATATCCGGTGCCGTAGGTAACAAACGCAGGTAAATTTTTCATGCGTAAAATAGCCGGACTCTTGGAAAAACGTTTCATCCATTCTTTTACGCTGGCGACTTTTAATTCATTGCCACCCCAACCGTAATCCAGGCAAAGGCCAATTTTAAATGTTCCGCCTAACTCTTCCGATGCCTTAATCATATCTGTTGGCACACCAAATTCATGGACTCCACCGCAGGTGTCCAGCACGAATCCGTCTACTCCACCGGCCTGTGCTTGTTGAATTTCCCATTTAAACTCTTCAACCTTACTTGCGAACTTCGGGTGCAACGCACCGATATGACCTTCGCGACACCAACCGGTAACGTTTTCTTTTTTCGGGTCTTTCACCGGGAAAAGAAATCCGTAAGGCTCTTTGCCGTCTGGCGAAAAATGTGGGCCGAAACCGAGCATACGATGGGCAAGAATTAGTTTGGGTGCTTTTTCTTCTGCAGCAAAGCTGTGGGAAGAAGATAGTATGAGTAATGCTAATGCGAATAGAAATATTTGTATTACAATACAAAATCTTGTTGCCATGGGACTGACTCCTTTGAAAATAGTGAGATTTTCCGGGAGGACAATCTCCTACCGGGTATAACATATGGTTTGTATGAATAAACCTATTATTAAGGCATAGTCACTTTGCTTAACAAATCCGTACAATAAAGGCAGGATTTTAGATATTAACTTTTATATAACAGGACTTTCGCTTTAGGTCACTTCGACAGAATCAGTGACCGGTTGCTGAACCTGTCGAAGTGACTATATCTGAAAGCTGAAAACGAAACTTATTAATTTTCCGCTAAAACAGTAATTTCTTCGTCTGATAACATGCGTTGGTATATTCTGATATCGCTTACACTGTAATCATTATTGTTACCACCCCAGTTTTTACCTACCTGAACAGGACCGCTGAATGGCGAAATCGCTGGCAGAGTGGGATACCACGCGCCGTTAGTGGCGGTGGTGACACGGACACCGTCGATATAAATTTTAGATACTGCCGGGTAAGTTGACGGGGACAAGTCAAAAGTACCGGTTACGTGATGCCAAACCTGCTTTGTGATAGTGGCAGTCGCCATTGGGGCACGACTTCCATAACTATTTTGACCAGTAGCCTGTGCTATTAATTGACCGTTATTTGCCCACATGGTGAAACCACCGCCAGCATATACTCCGCTGGTAACTACGGTTTCATCACCACCACCAGTGGTAAAAGATGTATTTTCCTGACGATACCAGAAACCCACTGTCATTTTATTTAATATTGCTTTATTTACCCCATAACCTGTTTTGGGAACAAATGAAAGACGGGTGGCAGTATAATTACCAATTTTTATAGCGGTTCTTCCTTTTGGTCCATCTGTAATTGTAGAAAATTTATTACTGGTATTCGTACCGGCGTAAACCGCGTTTTCATAATATTCTGTACCACTGGCAGATAAATCGTTAACGTTGCGGAATGTCGCATAGAATGCCTCGCCCCATGGTCCACAATCTGTAGATGTGTTTACATGCCCATCCAGATAAGAAGCAATCAACTTTCCACTGTGGCGTAATGCTGTTTTGGCCACATATGTCGTTGTTCCACCGGTACCATCTGCGGTTAACAATACATTATCCGGACTTTTCTGGTCACCTAATGACACGCCGGAAAGCGCGCCGTTATAGTTGTAACCGATAACTACATTTTTACCGGCAGTCGGGCAAATCAACGCACCTGGATCCATTTTGACATCAGTCCAGAATGTCTCTGCGGGTGGCAGTGATTCTTCGTGGTCCTGGGTATACATCATCACTGATGCAGAAATTTGTCTCTGGTTGGATGTGCAGGTTGTTTGTCTTGCCTTTTCACGGGCACGTGCAAAAACCGGGAAAAGAATCGCAGCAAGGATAGCAATAATGGCTATTACTACCAGTAATTCAATCAGTGTAAATCCTTTTGACACCTTGTTGTTGGTGCATAATGAGTGCAACATAAAATAATCCCCCTTCATTTTTTTGTGTAGTTGACAAAAATTAGGTTACCGGTTACCATTATACATGTTGGTTATTTATTTGTCAATAGTTAAGCATGAAAAAAATGAATTTTTGTTAAATAAAGTTGACAAGTTAAAATGAATTTCCCATAATGCATTTGATAACAATGCAGATATGTTTGACTGTTCTTTCAATAATGTATAATAAAAGGTTTAAATAAAATGTCTCAAACGATGGAATCAGAGCAAAATAAAGCAAGGGTTGTGACATTATCTGATATTGCTGAGCGATGTGGTGTAACCAAGGTTACAGTATCGCGCGCATTACGTGACCCTGAACGTCACAGTAAAGCATTAACACAGAAAATTTTTGCGGCAGCAAAAGAGATGGGGTATGACATTACCCTTAATCAGGATGCGCAAAAAATGGCTATGCGTAAGTACGGACATAGAGTAATAAACCATATAATCGCACTTCTATTCCCCGCCCATTTTACGCGTACCCGCTACTTCTCGGATATGTTTGAAGGCATTGCAGAAGCATTGAGCACTGAAGGTTTCGGTATACTTACAATCAGTATTAATAATATAGATGAAAAAGATTTACCGGCTATTTCACGTAGGGTAAAGGTGGATGGTGTTTTGCTGTATACCGGTGGGCCTTTGATTTTCGATACGATTACACGGTTGAAATCGCTGATATCATTTAAAGATCTTCCCATCGTATCATTGCTCACTCCACATTTAGAATGTTCGTTAATATCTGCTGATGTTAAAAAAGGCATGTATGACGCGACTGTTCATCTTTTTCAACTCGGTCATCGCCATATAGTATATATCAAAGGTAAATCAGACGATTTACCGCTTGGCCCGCCAAATGACCAGCAGTTGGAAGGAATTATACAGGCATATCATGATAACGGATTAAATCCTGACACATATTTGCATACAATTCCTTTTGGCATTGAGTTTTGGGAGATGGCGTTTAACCCGCAGATGCATATCAGGATGGGTGCGATAGAAACTATTACCAGAAAGGTGCAACATCCCATTGTTAATATGCTTAATGATTATCCGGAAATAACTGCAATAATTGCACCTAATGATATGTCGGCGAATATAATATATCATCTTATGCGGTCGGTTAAATTAAATGTACCGGAAGATATTAGCCTGATTGGCGCTGATGACACTGACCCGATTTATGACGATGATGGTGAAAATATCCTGACAACACTAAAAATGCCATTACAACATATTGGCAGTAGTGCGGCAACTTTAATTGTTGAGCAGATAAATAATGTAAAATATAAAAAAACAGAAGTTTGTCTGCCAACGCAATTAGTAATACGAAAAACCACAGGGCCAGCACCGAAAAAAAGAAGAATGCCGGTGATTAATATTAAATAATGTGAGAATAAGAAGATGTTATTGAAAGAACTTCGTTTTCAAAATCCGGTAACAAAGGCATATCTCGGCAGTCCCAGCCTGATTCGTCTCTCAGATGGTGCAATTTTAGCGACTCATGACTATTTTGGTCCCGGGTCACCACGCAATCATGAAAACGAGGAACATCTTACCAGCGTTTACAGGTCAGATGATGATGGTAACAGTTGGCAAAATATCACCCATATTGTTAATGCGTATTGGAGTAATTTATTCAGGCATGATGGAGCGGTTTATCTGCTGGGATGTTCGCAACAATATGGTTCAATAGTAATTCGTCGCAGCGATGACGGTGGTTATACCTGGACTCACCCCGCGGATGCCGCAACAGGGATGCTATTTAAAGGCGGAAGTTATTACAATCCACCAAATTACCACTGTGCCCCAGTACCGGTGCTATTTAAAGATGGTCGCATTTATCGAGCCTTTGAGGATTGCGACCCATGTGTATGGGGTAGTGGTTTTCGTGCCGGGGTTATATCCGCACCTGTAAATGCTGATTTGCTGAACTCTGCAAATTGGATTATGAGTAATAAGTTGGCTTTTGACCCGGCATGGGTACCGGTGGAATGGGGAGAATTATTTTGTCCGGGGTGGTTGGAAGGCAATTGTGTTGAAACCCCGGAAGGCGAAATATGGAATATTATGCGCTTTAATTCAGACCCGGTATCTGATAAAGCGGCAATAGTAAAAGTGAGTGATGAAGGAAAACTGCTATCATTCAATCCGGCAACTGATTTTATTGATTTCCCCGGTGGCATGACCAAATTCACCATCCGACGCGACCCGGTTACCGGACTATATATCACCCTTTCCAATCCCAACACTAATCCGTCACTTGGCGCATATCAACGCAACCGACTTGTACTTTGCACATCAACAGACCTGTGTAATTGGCATGAGAAAATGGTATTGATAGAAGATGATTCTGATTTGGATGAAGTTCAGTCGCGCAAACTTACCGGTTTCCAATATGTCGACTGGCAATTCGACGGTGATGATATTATTTACCTTGTCCGCACATCATACAACAGCGCCAACAACTTTCACGATTCAAACCGGATAACTTATCATAACTTGAAGGATTTCAGAAAGATGATATATTAATTATCTATCAAAAAATTCAATATTATCAGGACTTTCGCTTTTTTAGCAAAAATCTGCAAGAAATTGGTCGCTTCGACAGTCTCAGCGACCGGTCACTGAGCCTGTTGAAGTGACCTAAGCGAAAGTCCTGTATTATATAATCAATTGGTATTATGCCGTACTTTTTAAATATGATTAGGCAGGTAATATCCTGCAAGTTTTGAATAATATGTAAAGTAACTTATGTGAAAAAGTGTGAGGCTGTGTAAAACGTCCTCCTGAAATAATATACCAAACAAAAATGGCAAATTATGAACATAGTGCAAGTTATCATCGCTATCGTGCAACTCAGTTATAAGGTACAGGCATTCCTGATATTTAAGTAATCTATGGTGGTTGACTCTATGTCTCCTGCTTATCGGTTTTTAGAAGGGAATGACCAGCACCCGGTTTTTAGAAGGGAAAATCCATGATAAACAACTCTCTGTTGGTTCCCGCCTGGAACCCCAAACACGCTGGCGACCGTGTGTTGGTGGAACTCGTCAATGTCTGCCTCCCGCAGGTGAAGGGGACGCACGATAGTGATTTTGTCATTGTCGACGGCAAGGCCTACATCGTTTACGAGGCCAATGATGTCCAACCCGGGGAGGCACCCGACTGGCCGTTCGTTTATTGCGCGCTCACGGTGGTCGATGTCGTCACCGGACAGGTGGAACAGACTCTCACTTTCGCCGCCTCGGAGATGAGGTTTGACAATGAGACGCTGCCAGTCGGCGCTTGTTTTGTCCCGCATTTGCTACAGAAAGACGCGCGGACAATACGCTGCTACTTCGCCAGTGAGGATTTTCGGGTTGGCTCCGAGGCGCAGACCTGGTATCGCGACTATGATTTGCCTCGTGGCACCTTCGATGGCAACATCTACCAAGCCGAGATTGAGACCGACCAGGGTGTTTTCCCGATGCAACCGCGGGCTTTTTATCAACACGCGGCAGCCAGGGGATTCCGTGGTGAACTGACACAGCATGGGCTATATCTTGTTGACGGCTTCAAACGCTTTGACGGACTGGTTTATGCTGTGCTGAACAATTTCCCCGGTGGTCAGCTTGCCTGGGCAGTGCTCAACACCACACTCGACCGCTTCACCATATTGGGTGACTTCTTTCTGCCCCACGAAGCGAAACTTACGGAAGCGGCGGTCAACCGTCTGCCCGACGGTTCGTGGCTGGCAATCTCTCGTCAGGAAAATCGCGACATGAACTACATGTTCGCCGCCAGCCCCGATGGACGAACCTGGACGCCGCATGAATATCGTCCTTTCGTAGTTAACGGCACGAACTCAAAGCCTATCTTCGAATGTTTCGGTGGCATTTACTATCTGGGCTGGAACGAGGCGACGCAGGTCAATGGCGCCTCCCGGTCGGTCTTCAACCTCGATGTATCTTGCGACGGTATTCACTGGGAGTGCAAATACCGCTTCGAGACCGACAAGTCATTTCAATACCCGACCTTGCGCGAATACGAGGGGGCCATTTACCTAAGCGTCACCCAAGGCGATTACTCCGACAGCCGCAAGGAAAGAATCATGTTCGGGAAACTCGAAGAACTGGAGAGCGTATGAATCACGACACAACATTGCCAGCGCATCGGATTGCCGATGACCTGACGACGCGACAGCCCGGAGTGTCAACTTCACCGGAAAGCAACGTAGTAGAGCCGAATCTGTGGAAAGGGCGGGAGATACCAGGCGAGTCGGACATCCCGTTGCTCGACGGAGTGGAGTTCCATCTTATCAAGTCCTACGACTTCGCGGAGGACGGATACCGTTTTCTGCACGGTGTGGCTGTAGTCTGGCACAAGGGGCGGTTATTCGCGTCCTTTGGTCATAACTGCGGTCCTGAAAACACTGCCACCGAGGAGGCACGCGGGCGAGTGAGCGACGACGGCGGAAACACCTGGGGGGATATCTTCACCATCGCGACCGCCCCTGAGCTTGGGCTCGCGGTGAGCCACGGGGTATTTTGCTCTCACCACGGCGAACTGTGGGCGTTCCACGGCGCTTATCGCGGCACCATGGAACAGGTCCATACGCGCGCTTACATACTTGACGAGGTGACCGGTCAATGGCGTGAACGCGGCGTCATTGTGGAGGGCGGGTTCTGGCCCTTGCAGGAACCCGTGCACATGGCGGACGGCAACTGGATCATGGCGGGCATTGCCGTGAGGGGGGATTGCCCGGCTGGTGGAATCCACCCACCCGCTGTAGCCATCAGCCATGGTGATAACTTCGCCCGCTGGGATCTGGTAATCATCCCTTGCAATGCACCGGGGACAGTTTGGGGGGAATCGACGGTATTTGTGGATGGGAGACGGGTAGTAAACGTGGCGCGCTATGGGGAGGAGTCCCTTGCCCTGGTGGCGGTCAGCGAGGACTACGGCCGCTCATGGAGTTCTTCCACCCCCAGCAACCTGCCCATGGCCCCCAGCAAACCCTATTGCGGAACATTGAGCGATGGGCGGAACTACCTGATCGGGACAACCACGGCCGATGGCGGACACAAGCGGGCGCCGCTGACCAT
>JBIJDE010000321.1:0-5846 GCA_044344305.1 Armatimonadota bacterium | reverse complement strand
AATTGGGGACAATTCCCCTACCTCGTCAGCCAATATTTCAATTAAAATGATAATTATAAAATGTGTATAAGAGTGAGAGCGATGCTGTGGGCTATGGAATTATTTGATAAAAATACCTCTTTTCTGTATATTTCGAGATATGTAGAATACTATACAATTCCCTCCCTCGTCATCCAATATTTAGATTAAAATGATAGCGTTGCTGATGGGCTATGGAATTAATCTGATTGATACCCTGATTGACCATTTTGCTGACGTTAGCAAAATGGTACTGAAAGAGGATATCACTTCAATTTTTTTGTTTCTTTTATTATCTTTTTATTATCGTTATTAACAAGTCTTTCCAGTTTTTTAATATCTTCTTCTGCCGGCAATTCTTCAGGTTTTATACCGCTTTTCACCAGAACATCCCTTACATCTTTGTTATTTTTCTTATGTTCAATGGTAATATTTCTTTCACCGGTCAAATCGTTTTTCTTTACATTGAAATTTGTTATTTCAGTTGCCAGGTCTTTTGCCTTAATAGTAA
Source organism: Armatimonadota bacterium (assembly GCA_044344305.1). Lineage (GTDB taxonomy): Bacteria > Armatimonadota > Hebobacteria > CAIYQO01 > CAIYQO01 > JBAXQQ01. Next base: position 5,317 of record JBIJDE010000321.1, on the reverse strand, counting down.
TTGTGGGCAGAAAATCCGCTAATGGTCTGCTATCAGGTACTCGCAATTTTTTCTTCATTTGCCAGGTGGCAAGTCCGCCAAATAATCCGGCATCACCTTCGCTACGTATTCTGGCAAAACCAGGAGTATCTACCCCACGTTCATAAATCAATTTTGATAATTCTGTTTCTGTTGCTACTAATTTTTGCCGCGCTGTCATCCTTTCGACCAGTTCTAATCTTTCTTCAAGAAGTTCCTGTTTTCTTGTTTGCAGCGCAAAGTAACTCTGCGCAAATGCAATAGATTCTTTACGCGGGTCGCCGTTTTGCGCTATCAAATAACAGGCATACCGGGTTAGCATCAAATCATTAATAATTTTAGACGCTCCTTTCGGCATGGTTATCGTTTTGTTGACGTCAACAAAATGATCAGCAACAACCTGACCAGAAACTTCACAGGCAGTTTTTGCTTTCAAAATAACAGTAATGAAGTTACGCCACTCCGTATATTCAAGTAAAGTTTGCAAATCTCTTGCAAACCAATACTCCACACCATTCTGTTCATAAGCAGCTTCTTCAAAACCTTTATGAAGATGTATTATTACCTGTTTGTCCATTACAGCAACCTCCACTTTATTGCAAAATAATGTTTCATTTTGTTAGTTTGCTTATTGGTCTGTATCAATATTAACGTAGTGGTTGTTTGCGTCAACCAACGTCCCTGCCAATTTCTCCATATTGTCAGAAGAGCATCTTTTAGTTAATTCGTATGCATAATATTTCGAGTGATAAGATGTTGTCATCCAATCCCCAGACGTACTTGTCTTACATTTACATTATACCATAATGAGATTGGACGTGCAAAATAATGTTCTTTGATAAAGATAATAATATATATTTTTTTTGTTGTACGATACATATTAAAAAAAGGGTGGACACACCGGTCCACCCTTACGATATTTATATGAACTTAATTTTATTGTTTATATTTGGCAACCAGAGTTTCTGCGGTTACCATATCGGTAATTGTCGCGTTTGATACTGCACGCGCGGTTATATTCAGACTCAATGAACTTTGCCCAATTAACAAACCGGATGCGGGAATTACATCAAGGCGAATAGTGTAATATTTGCCGGGTTGAATCACTGGGGTTTGCCAACCTGTACCGGTGATAGCCTTGGTAATTGATGTGCCTTCGATAGTATAATAATTGATCTTCCAATTCACTTGTCCAGGGTCTGAGCTGAGATAATATGAATCGGCTGTTGAGCCGGTATTTTTGATAACTATCGAGTAATTGGCATTGCGTTTTGTCGGGACAGAAACGGTGGCAATCTGATTACCGGTGGTGCTGACTACCCCATTGCCAACTAACTTACCGGTACTGGTACTGATAACTAAATCAACACCATTTGCCGGTACATTATTGTTAATGGTATAGGTTCCAGTTGCTGCCGCGCTGATGGTATTACCGTTAAACAATCGAGCGGTAATGGTAGTGGTGGCAGTAACATTAATAGCGGTCGAGAATACCGGGGATGAGGCAGATGGGTCGCTGCCATCTAAGGTGTAACGAATCACGCCATTATTTGCACCCTTGCTGATAGTTACCAGTTTAGCGGTGGTGTATGTTCCCGGTGCGGGTGAGAATGTCGGTAAGCCAACGGTGATAGTGTAATCGCCGATTACCGGCTGACCATTGGCAACACCATTAACAAATGCCTGCGCTATTAATTTCTTGCTGGATAAAATAGTTACCTGACCGGCTGAGATAGTTGATGTTGCTATCGGGTTAGTACCATCAAGGGTGTATCTGATGATGGCACCATTTGCAGCACCGGATATGGTAACCGCAACGAAATTCGGATATGTGCCGGTTCCCGGCGTCAATGTCAATGACGACGGCAAAGTGATGGTGTATAGCGCAGAGATTGGTTGACCTTTTGCCAAACCGGCATTAAATATCTGCGCGCGTATTGTGGTGGTTGAGGTTACAGTAATCGGGGCGCTGTATAACGTTGATGTTGCGGAAGGAGCAGTATTATTAGTGGTATAACGAATTTCATCACCGTTAGTACCGCCGGATAACGTTACAGTTACTGAATTGGAATATGTTCCCGCGGCTGGTGTTGCCGTCACTGATGACGGTGCAGCGGTAATGGTGTATACCGCAGATATCGCGGTTCCCTGGGCAACGCCAACGCGGAAAACCTGGGCACGGATAGTAGTCGTTGTAGTTACTGATACTGGTGCACTGTACAAATTAGAGCTGGCTGATGGTGGCAAGCCATCAGTAGTATAACGAATCTGATCGCCATTTGCACCATTTGCGATAGTCATGGTAACTGCTTGTGGAACAGTGAATGTTCCGGCTGCCGGGGTGATATTAACGTTTGGTGTCGTACCATTTCCACTAACATCAACATACGCGCCTTGGCTGATATTATTATATGTTCCACTGCTGCTGGTTTGCAGTTTTATGGCGCGAACCATATATGCGACAGCATTTGCCGGCTTTGCGTTATCGGTATATGTCACCCCGGTGATGAGATTTGTGTTAACCTTGGTATATGTGCCTTTTTTAACATTGGTGCGATATACATTGTATCCAAGAACGGTATCGGTTGATGCTGTCCAATCTATTTTTGCGGAACTTCCGTTTACAGGTATTTTAACAGCTGTCGGTGGTGCTACCGGGTGCATGCGCAATGACGGGTCACCCATCAACGCAATATGTACCTGACGAGTGCCAAAGTTTGCCGGCGAGTAATTTCCGTAGTTATTATTTTGAGATAAAATCGCACTGACGCCAATGGTTTTTCCCATCGCCATCGGGTGCATTGCCCAATGCGGTCGTCCCGCCCAGGCGCAGGTTAAACCATTCGTTGGTGTTGCCAGGGCAGCACGGAGAATATTATTTGCGCTATCCCATTCGCCGAAGTAAGAACCGAAAAGCATGGTGAATACACCGGGGTCGGCGGTATTCATATCAGCAGTATTTGCCACCCCATTACAACTGGTATAACTACCGGCACCAGTGCCGTATGCCCATAGGTATGGCGTCGTTTGCGCTACTTTCCAGTCCACGGTTGTGTCGGTATTGCCAGCACCAAAGAATGTTGAAAAATTGCGGAATGCATTTTGTGCAAAACCTTCACCGTATCCGCCAAAGTTGTCATCAGAAAGACCTTTATTTTGAGTGGCTATCATGCCATGACGGAAATTATGGTCTTTATCAAGATACTGGCGTAATAACTCGGTCTCTGTCTTAGTGATCTGTGATAAGTTCCACAGGTCTACCCGCCCTATTTGCAGAGTAACATCAGCTGGCATCTGGGAATTATCATATACTCCGTCTCCAGGTACTTGTTTATTTGTCGCATTATCAATAGTGTCATTCCATGTGCCGGTAAAATCGCCATAATACACATCGGCGGGCCAGGCGCGTGGCGCATGTCCATCAGGAGCAAAATATCCAGAACGCTGCACCGGGATATGACCGAATAAGAATAGAGATACTATTTTAGGGTCGGCAGTAATTGCCGCCTGAATTATCGCTTTAATTTCAGGTGGTTTGGCGGTACGGCTGACATCTTTGCGAACAACAGTCCAGCCATCGCCAATAAGGTCCAACTCCAACCGGTCGAGTTCAGTAGCCAATGGAGTCGCCATAGTATCATCAACCAATAGCAACATTGAACCGCGCGTATCTTCGACCGGCATGTTAGTGCCAGAAGTTATATAGCCATACGCTGTAGTTGTTCCCTTGGTAGCCTGTATCTGGTATTCATACAAAGTTCCGGTTACGATAGTAGAGTCAATATATTCCACGTCATCTTTAGTAAGGGTTGCAACCGCGGTACCCCATAATTTGGTACCGAAACTGCGTCTAAAAACAGTAATTGCACCGGTAATCCCCGTGGTAGGCCAAACAAGCCGAATCTTCGTCGCACTCTGCACCTCTGCGCTAACCTCTACCACATAATCAATTGGCATGGCTGCACTCACCGGCACAAAGCTTAAAGATACACAGCATAAAATAAATACCGGTAAAAAAAAAGCCATTAAACGTTTTGATACTATAGTTTTCGATGATTCAGACATAATTTACCCCTGAAAAGTAATGATGAATTATACCATATATTACGCTGAATTATGAAATTTTGTTGCAGAATGAGTCTAACCGATTCTAAAAACGATTTCTTAAACAAGAGTATTATCCTGCTTACGATTACTCGAAATACATTAGCTTTTGAACAGTATCGTAGGGGCAATTCCCTTGTGGTTGCCCGATATTACCTAACACCAATAAATTGGACAAGTGTTAAGTTTTCAGTTTTTAGTTTTCAGTTTTGCCTTGTAAAGGCAATTTAATGAGTAACCCCAGGTGCAAGCCTGGGGACAGATGTAATCTTTGATTGCGCCTTGTAAAGGTGCGTTTATTAAGTCGCCTTTACAAGGCTCATCTTCTTATTTATTTTTCCCCAGGCTTGCGCCTGGGGTTACTCATTATGTCGCCACTCCGTGGCTAATAAACTAATAACAATTTTACATTAAAGTTGTGACATTTCATTAAGTATGTTATTAAAATACTGACTTTTTTTGTTCGAATTTGATTGCTAACTGACTAATGTAATTTTCACCCATTGTTGACAGGTGATGAAGATATGCATAATATAACACAGATTAGTACCAATACCCATACCGGTTTGCCCACTGGGACGCCAGAGTTTGTACAACCCTTGAACAACAAATCGGACGATGTTTAACCCGCCAACCAGCAGGAAGAAAATCGAAGAAATTAATTGATAGATAACCTATCACCGTATTATGATATAGGAGGGTGTCTTAATCAAATGGTAAAAATAATTTACGTATTATTTATCGTTGTATTATGTTTTATTCTAACTACAGTTAGAGTTGCAGCAGCAGATGATACAGCTAAAAAAACTAAAGAAGATGTAAAGCTTCAAACTACTATTTTTCTTGATGCCGATGTGTTAACATTCAGATTTATTCTTACAAATAATTCTGAAAAAATAATTGAAATATTTCCAATTATGGTTAATGACAATAGAATAATCTTGACTTCACCAGATGGTAGTAAATTAAAAATAGCTTTTAATAAATTTGGTATTACGAGTAAGAAAGTTAATCCAAAAACGAGAGTGGTATGGGATGTTAAAGCAAGCGATGTATTTGATTTTATAACAATAAAACAAACGGGAATATATAACTTGGTTTGGAAAGTTGATAAGTATACTTCAAATGAAGTTTTTGTTATTGTAGAAGAGAAAAAACAATAACCTGAAGAACATCAAAGAAATTAATTAATAGA
>JBIJDE010000320.1:0-5847 GCA_044344305.1 Armatimonadota bacterium | reverse complement strand
GGGTAGTGGAAGCACTTTCTTTTTCACAATCCCATGCTAAAATGAAGGATGGTAATTCATGGAAAATAAAAAAAAGATTCTGGTTGCTGATGATGAAGAACGGAATAGAGTTCTTGTTGAAGCTATGCTACATTCCATGGGATATGATGTGGTATTAGCAAAGGATGGGATTGAAGCGTTGGATTTGGCGCATTCAGAGTCGCCTGATGTAATATTGCTTGATATTATGATGCCGAAAATGGATGGATTTGAAACTGCTATTAAGTTGCGAAGCAATGAAGAAACGAAGTTGATACCAGTTGTTATGGTTACTGCCTTGCATGATGTAGAAGACCGGGTACGTGCACTTAATGCCGGAGCTGATGATTTCTTAACTAAGCCAATAAACAAAACAGAATTGAGCGCACGTGTGCAATCATTGGTGAAGGTAAAAGCATACAATGATTACATGAAAAACTATCAAAAGGATTTGGAGGAAGAAGTCGCCAGAAAAACTTTATTGCTTCGTGAAGCTCTACATCAGATTAAAATCGCATCACTGGATACTATATTAAGGTTATCTTATGCCGCTGAGTACAAGGATGAAAATACCGGGTCGCATATTCAACGAGTAAGCCTGTATGCGGCAGCCATAGCAAGACAGATGGGAATGGATGATGAGACGGTAGATAGTATTCTTTATGCTTCACTCATGCATGATATTGGTAAAATTGGTATTCCTGACTATATTTTATTAAAATCCAGTAGTCTTGATATTGCAGAATGGAAAATCATGCGCCAGCATACGACAATAGGTGCTGCTATTATGAAAGGATCAAGTTCGAATATAGTACAACTGGCTGAGCAAATTGCGCTGAATCATCATGAAAAATGGGATGGAAGCGGGTATCCACAGGGATTAAGTGGTACCGACATTCCTCTTGTTGGTAGAATTGTTATAGTTGCTGATGTTTTTGACGCATTAACATCAAATAGGCCGTACAAAAAGACAATCTCTGTAGAAAAAGCCTTTACTATCATTCATAAAAGAAAAGGTACTCATTTTGATCCAGCGGTAGTTGACGCGTTTTTCGCCATAAAAGATGAAATTAGAAAAATTATAAGTCAAAAAAATAATGATAAAGAATATTTTCTCCGGGGATTGGATAATGTCAATAAATAATGCCATTTACACAATAGACTTATCCGGTTCACATCATACAGGTAATATGTACGAGCACCTACTATAGAACCAGTTTAATAGCGTTCGTTTAAGGTATTAAAAGAAAAACCCGTCAGAGACAATTCTGACGGGTTTAAAACTGGTACGCCGGGAGGGACTTGAACCCCCGACCCTTAGATCCGAAGTCTAATGCTCTATCCACTGAGCTACCGGCGCGTGATAATATTTTACCATTTTTACATTGTTGTGGGAAGAAGTCTATTTTTATTGGGAATTGGCAATTTTCTTTTAAGTGATTAGAAAATTATGCTATTAAATGTAGCAGTTGGATAACTGAAAACTTATTCTTTCAACCAGTGATTATTAGTTTTTATTCAGTTATTTGCAATTTATTCGTCAAATATCCTCGGAAAAAGTTATTATTTTACTCAAATATGGTATAAGTTAATATATGAGTAAAATTACGTACAATTACTTATGTGGAGATAGTAAAAAACGACATGGTATTACCATGGCGGAGGTTTTGGCAGCTTTGCTTATTCTTGGGATTGGTATTGTCGGGGTGGCACAGATGTATGTTGCCTCAATGATTACGTATAAAAAGAGTCTGACGGTTGCAATAGCAACTGAAAGAGCGCAAAAAGAACTGGAATTAATAAGTAAAATACCATATACAAAAATAATTTCTGGTCATGTCAGCAGTTATTATGTCCCACATTCAGATTACCTTAATTTTCAATCAGTTTCGTATTCAGAAAACGGCAATATCGGTTACAAATGGAGTTATTGTACGCCGCAATCAGAATTGCCTCATGATAACGGTATTAACAGAAGCAACGTAATTATAAAAGCTCTGCAATTTAACGGAAATAAAAATATCTACAAAGTTGTGATTAATATAAATTGGCAGGGTTACCGCGGGGTAGATCAAAATATTACCCTTACATCATTGCTTGCAAATAAAACAAATACTACTGCTCCGGAACAGCCTGTGAAGCCAATAATAACAGTTTCACCACCGGGTACAAAAGTTTTAGTGAATTCAAGGCAGCAATTTACTGCTGCAATTACTGGTGGTACATTAAATCCGGGAACTATTTCCTGGCGGGTATTGGAAGATGATGGCGGAACCATAACTTCTAATGGACTATATACTGCTCCTAACAGAAGTGGCACATTCGATATAATTGCTACCAGTGATGCTGATGCTACTATATCGACATCTGTAGCGGTAAAAGTATATTTAAATATTGGCACAGTAACAATTAATGAAATAAATCCTGATATTGATCCTTTGACGACGAAACAATTTACCGCAACAGTAACAAATATGTCACCGGCTACAGTGGCATGGTCAGTGTTAGAGCCTGATGGGGGAACTATTAGTTCATCAGGATTATATACTGCACCATCAATGCCAGGTACATATACTATTATTGCCACAAGTACCGCAAATCCAGCTATCAGCAATACAACCTCTATAGTTGTTCATCTTTTAAATATTGAAATAACAACGCCGTCAACCTTGACTGAAAATCTGCAATGCAACAAAAGCATAACATTGAATGTAACACCGGCGGTTCCATGTATATGGACTGTTTCCGGTGGCGGTTCTTTTCCAGACCCATATTTAAGGATATATAGTTCACCCAATACAACTGATATACAGGTGATTATCACCGCTACAAGTATCTCGGACCCAACGAAAAAAGCGACACGGGTCTTTAATATCACCAGTGCCGGATATTATTGAAATGAAAAATAAATTTGGATTTACTTTAATAGAGTTGATGATAAGCATGACCATAGTGGTTATGATTATTGGGGTTATCCTCGCTATCAGTGTTCAATCATTGAGAATATATCGCAATACCTACGCATATCAAAGTTCGCAAGGTGACGAAATGCTGGCTTTGAAAAAGATGGAAAAAGAGATGCGTGAAGCATATTATATCATCAATAATTCTGGAACATATGGCAGTGTAGGTAATGTTCTGGCATCAAACGAATACCATATATCATTTACATTACCCAAAAAAATCGCCGGTACAACTCCGCCGGTTAATGAGTTTGTAGAAGTAAACAATGTTTTAACGACTATTGAAAAACCCGTCGAAAGTAATTGTCTATTTCTTGGGAGATTTATATAAGCAGGGAAATGGCGGATTAGTACTTTCTTCTGCTAAAGATTCAATTTCCATATCTGTAGGTGGAAAACCAAACACCGCTGGTAAAACTTTATTCAGGTTTGAATTACCTGCTGTTACCATGGTTAATGGTGTATATAAATATCCCACTAATCAACCGGGCAAATATGCTATCTTGCCAAATCTCAAGTCATCTACTGCTATATTCTCTTATGGAGCGTCTGTAGATGATGAGCTTCAATGGACTAATAGTGGTGATGCTGAATCTCGAATTATCAAAATAACATTTCATATACCTGTATTAGAAAATACCCGCAAGGGTAATGTTGCCAATGCTGAACAGACTATATCAACACAATTCAGTATTAGAAATTTTTCAACATTTTAGAGAAAGGGGGTGATAACCATGGCAACGCATAATAAAAGACGCGGTTTTGTATTCTTTTTGTCTTTAGTTTCATTATTAGTAATGCTGATAATGGGTGCCAGCTTGCTTGGTTTTGTCACCAAGGCATATCGCGATTCGGTACGGGCACAAAATAATCTCCATGCAATTGCTATGGCTGATGCAGGATTGAATTATCTTTGGTGGAAACAGCGGTGGAGTGGTACTGAGACAAATTCTGGCACAACTCCCAGGGATGTAACTGATATTAAAGCAAACGCTTTAACATGTGATTTCACTGGTGATAATTATAAAACATTATTAAGTACAACCCCGGAAATATATGGCGTTTTGGGTCAGGAACGTTATGATGCCTGGTTCGCCAAAACAAATTTCACTACTTCACTTAACGGGTATCAGATTATTTCACGCGGCACATACCGAGGTTATACCCGCACAGTAAGAACCGTAATAACTGATGCCAGTCTGGGTAATGACGGTTCAACAACCACTATGCCACCAGTGACGAACTATACTGTATTCAGCAATGATTCTTACACTAACAGTGGACAAGGAACTATAGAAGGTAATTTGGGCAGTAATAATAATGTTACTCTCAGTGGGCAGGCTAATATCACTGGTGATTTAAATTCAGCAAAAAACCTTACTATGAATGGTCAGCCTACGGTGGGTGGGACAGCGAAATACGGTGTCGGCTATACATTAACTGGCAGCGGCAAAGGTTCTTTTACATCAAGTCAAACCGGGCAATATGTTGAAATGCCTCCAGCAAGTAATGCTGACTGGCTGGCATATGCGACAGCGCATGGACAGGTGGTAACCGGGTCATTTAATTTAAGCGGGACGACAACCCTGACTAACCCGGTGATATATATCAAGAAAAATGCCGATGGCAGCGGGGGCAACTTGCATATTACCGGAAAAACCATCATTCATGGCGGTTGCACCATTATTGCAGAAGGTGGGTTAACTTTTAGTGGGCAGGCAAATTTAACTGCTGATTATACCACTACAGATGCTTCTGTCACACTGATTTCATATTCCAGTATCAGTATGACCGGACAAACTTATATTAATGGTGCATACATTTATTGTCATAATCCAGCACGAGATACAAATCCCAATGCTACAGCGGCTGAATTGAATATGTCGGGTCAGGCAACCATCGATTATGGTTCAATCACAGCAGACCAGGTAAGGATGAGCGGACAAGCAAACATTAACTTTCGCCGCGCGTCATCCATGGTAGTACCACCAAGTCCGGCAAGCTGGAACTTTGGATCGTGGGAACTGCTTTAGGAAGAGAGAAGAGTGAAGAGTGAAGAGAGAAATTACGAATTACGTCACCGTCTCGGTGACGATAAAAGAAAGAAGGCAATCCGCAAGGATTGCCTCTTCACTCTTCACTCTTCTTCTCTTCTCTCTTCACCCTTCACCCTTCCCAACGCTCTCACAGCTTCCATCATGGTGCAAGTTTCGGTGTCGTTTATTGCTTTTTCCAGGTATGGTTTGCTGGTGGGTGAGGCTAAGATGCCGAGAGTTTGGCATGACGCAGCGCGTACCATGTAGTCCTCTTTCTGGTTGATGGCGTAGTCGTGAAGTAACTCCAGTGCTTGGGGATTGGCGATGCCAATGCTGCCGAGGGCAATGATGGCGGCTTGTTTTATTCGGCCGCGTCGGTGCCAGGCGTCGCGGGTTTCATCAGTTGTGCCGATGGGCAGGTTCGGTTCATTGGCATAGGGTGAACCGGCAGGTGCACCGCCGTAATCAGCGTCCTGGGTGTATATCGGTGCGGCGTTTTCATCCTGCAATATTTTCACTAATGCATTAATGGCATCCGAGTTTTTACGGTCGCCAATAGCCACAACGGCAGCATAACGGATTTGCCAATCGGGGTCGGCCAACGCGGTTAGCAGCATGTTGAAGGATTCTGCGTCATTTGCCTGTCCGGCGGCGATGCATTTTTCCATATATTCAAAACGATTGTTCATTTTATTATCTCCCGTCCATCAAAATATAGGGGAATTCCCAACTGTTTTTTGTGCTGGTTACCACTACTTTTCCATCGTGATATCCTGCATTTATCAATGTATCTGCGCCATCTGGGATAATTATTGCCGGTTGGCCGGAGA
>JBIJDE010000319.1:0-5854 GCA_044344305.1 Armatimonadota bacterium | reverse complement strand
AGGAAGCCTGGGAAGCATTTTTAGTCCGCATTAAAACCATCCCTTCAACTGATGAGTCTGCCGATGTTCTTTACCGATGGCTCAGCAGTGGGACCGAAGTGATGCCGGACGCCCAGGGAAGATTAACTATTCCGCCGGTGCTGAGACGTTACGCCAATCTGACATCCGGGATTTCATTAGTTGCCCGTGGCGATAAGATGGAACTTTGGGATACAGAGATATGGCAACAGTATCTGGCAGAAAAGCTTACTACCGATAAAGTGCGCAGCGCACTTAAACTTATGGATTCACGGGATAATGGGATAAACAACTGATGTGTGGTGATGAAGAATCGGGATATAGCGCAGAGTTGACCCATGAACCGGTAATGTTAAAAGAGGTGTTGGACCACCTCGATCTGCAACCTGGCAAAGTAATCGTGGATTGCACGCTGGGTGGCGGAGGACACGCAATAGAGATTTGCCGGCGAATCGGTGATACCGGCAGATTGATAGGGATAGAGCAGGATATAGACGGGCTGAACAGAGCGAAGCAAAGATTAGCCGGTTATCCTGTAACATTCATACATGATAATTTCAGGAACCTTGACAATATATTAAACAGTTTGCAGTTGGAAAAGGTAGACGGATTTCTGTTCGACCTGGGCGTTTCGTCTTTCCAATTTGACAAGGGTGAGCGTGGATTCTCTTTCAGATTCGACGCACCTTTAGACATGCGGATGGACCAGATGTCATCCATTACTGCAGCTGATTTGGTTAACCGGATGAGTGAAGAAGAGCTAACTGCTATATTCATAGAGTCCGGCTATGTTGGTCGGTGGGCACGTAATTTAGCCAGGGCTATTCACGCATCACGTCATCAGTCGCAGCTTAACACTACAGCACAATTCGCCGAACTCGTCAAAGCAAATGTCCCAGCTAAACATCACAGCAAACTCCACCCGGCTACCCTCGCTTTTCAAGCGTTGCGTATCCGGGTAAATTCGGAGATCGAAGTACTATCTGAAGCACTACTTGCAGCAATTCGTCACAGCAACATTCACGCCAGAATCATTGTAATAAGTTATCACAGCCTTGAGGATGGGGAAACTAAAAGAACGTTCCATCTTTATTCTGGAAAAACGCGCCCACCTTCCGACCCATTTAACATAGACCCGCCAGTTGTAAAACTGGTGAATATATTGACAAAAAAACCGCTTGTTCCTTCATTTGAAGAGACAAGAAAGAACCCGCGTAGCAGAAGTGCTAAATTTCGTGTAGTAGAACGAACGGATGTACCGTTTAAATAATATAGTTTTTTCGCTTTTAGGAACTGCACCACCCATCCGAAGTTTTAGATTAATTGCAGAAATCGTAAATGGCCAGTAATCAAAAGCGTAAGCCAAAGTCATTCTGACAAATTCTGTGACCGAGTTTGTCAGATGACTTTGGTGATTTTTTAAGTTATCCACAGATATTAGTGGATAACTTTTTTTGTTATTTCACCCCCAAGACTTGTCATTTCTGATACAATAAATGAACCACAAAATCTAACTACATTGGATAATAACGTGACTAATTTAATTGAACGTATCCCCCCGCAAAGTATAGAAGCTGAACAGGCATCTCTGGGTGCAATGTTGCTGGAACGCGAAGCTATTGCTGTTGCGGTAGGCATATTGCGCCGCGATGATTTTTATCGCGAAGCTCATCGGGTGATATATGATGGTATAATATTCCTTTTTGATAAAAACGAACCAGTTGACCTGGTAACTATCAGTGAATGGCTGCGAACGCGCAATAAACTTGATGAAGTCGGTGGTGCGATGTACCTGGCAGATATCATGTCAAAAGCACCAACTGCTGCTGCAATTGAATATTATGCCAAAATCGTCCGCGACCGTTCTCTGCAGCGAATGCTTATTCGCGCTGCTGATGAAATAATGACATCGGCATACCAGACAGATCGCGATATTGATGAGTTGGTAGATGCCAGCGAACAGAAAATATTCAGCATCGCTGAACGTGGCGTCAGCAGTGGATTTGAGCGGTTGTATGAATTAGTTAAACAGGAATACAACACAATCGATGAGTCACAATTAACCGGGTCATCCACATCAGGTATTTCTTCAGGTTTTATTGATCTTGACTCGATGACTGCCGGTTTTCGCGGTGGTGAGTTGATCATTCTGGCGGCACGTCCCAGTATGGGTAAGACCGCATTCGCGTTAAACCTGGCGCGTAATATCTGCGCTGGCGAGAAGAAAACAGTTGCGGTATTTTCTATCGAAATGTCCAAAGAACAGTTGGCAAAACGCTTGTTATGTTCAGAGGCGCGGGTGCAGCAGGATGTAATTATGCACGGTATGGCATCAAACGAAGATATGCAAAAATTAGGCGCTGCGGTAGAAACACTGTTTGATTACCCGATGTATATTGATGATACCCCGGCGATGAGCGTACTTGAAATGCGCGGTAAGGCACGGCGATTGAAAGCAGAACATGGATTGGGACTGATAGTCGTCGACTACCTGCAATTAATGCACTCGGCATCCGCCGAACGCAAGGCAGAAAACCGTGTCCAGGAAGTATCGCAAATCAGCCGTGGTTTAAAAGCATTGGGACGAGAGTTGCAGGTGCCAGTAATCGCGCTGTCACAATTGTCGCGTTCTGTTGAGGCGCGTGTCCCCAGACGACCGCAACTAAGCGACCTGCGCGAATCTGGTGCTATTGAGCAGGATGCTGACGTGGTAATGTTCCTGTATCGTCCTAACTATTATGGCGAGGAAGAAGTTCGCAAGGCGGGGTATGACCCGGAAAAAGATGCACACATAACAGAGCTATCCATTGCAAAACAGAGAAACGGCCCGACCGGTTCAATTAAATTGGTTTGGAAGGCTGACATGGGTCTATTCGGAAACCTGACGGATAAATATTAATGTCACGGTCATTGCTGGGATTGGGCACAAATATGGGTGATAGAAATGCTGCACTCGCACAGGCGATGCAGCATATCGCCAATCTGCCTTTCACCAGCATTACGAAGCAAAGCGATATCATTGAAACCGCAGCATGGGGAATTACCGACCAGCCCGCTTTTCTGAATATGGCGATTGAGATAGAAACGGCATTTCCACCCGGCGATTTGTTAAAAGAGTTGCTGCAAATAGAAGAAATCATGGGGCGTATCCGCACCCAAAAATGGGGACCGCGCATAATCGATATAGACATACTTATCTACGAAAATGTAAAAATGAATACCCCGGAATTAACACTGCCCCATCCCTTCATAACAGAGCGTTCATTCGTCCTGATTCCACTATCGCAAATCGCCCCAGATTTATTGCTGGATGGTAAAACCGTGATGGAATGGACGGAATTAATTGCAAATTGAAAATGGCGAATGGCAAAATGTAAAATAAGGTGTCTATTACACATAAATCATTTTCTTCGTCATTCCGCCGTCTATTACGAAGTTTTGTCCGGTGATGAATCCGGCTTGTTCACCGGCTAGATACAACACCATCGCGGCAATATCATCCGGGGTGCCAACACGTCCCGTCGGGTGTTGCATACGGTCTTCATCAGTGTGTATCGGTTCATGATTATTACTCTTTTTCTGCCAGTTCCTGGTTTCAATCCATCCGGGACTAATGCAATTAACACGCACATCAGGACCAAGGCTGACAGCAAGCGAGTGAGTAAGCGCGACTATACCGCCTTTTGTGGCACTATACGCTTCTGTATTTGCCTCAGACATTAATGCGCGGGTAGATGCGATGTTTATGATTGAGCCACATCTTTCACGCAGATATGGTACAGCATATTTCGCTGCAAGAAAAACACTGGTCAGATTGACATTTAACACATGGTTCCACTCGTCCAAAGTCAAATCGGTAACAGGTTTATTAATACCAATGCCAGCGTTGTTAACCAACAAATCAATCCTGCCGAACTCACTCACTGTCGCGTCAATGACTTCTTTAACTCCCGGTTCTGTGCCAATATTTGCTACACAGACAAGGATTGAACCCAATGAAGCGTATTCATCTCCTATTTCAACACACGCCTCTTCGTCAATTTCAGCAACCGCAACAGCCCACCCTTCACACAGCAACTGGCGGGTAATCCCACGTCCAATACCTTGCGCGCCGCCGGTAACAATAGCAATTTTCTGTTTACCTGTCACAATATTTCTCCAAAATTCAAGCTATTACGTATATAATTTATTTATCCCCGATTCATTTCAATAATTAGTTGCAGGTTCACCGCTGCGGTCCACGAGTAACCTGGCGCACGAAGACCTTTGCCTGTTAAGGCATCAAAGTTCTCGTAATTGCCCCCGGCGATATTCTGGATAGTATCACAGAAACGACGGGAGATATCATCTGCGAGTTCAGCATTACCACCACGACGCAGACCATCAACGATCAAATAAGTTGTCGGCGCCCAGATTGGTCCTGTCCAATATCCATCTGGTTCATACAGAGGACCTGCGTAAGCCTCGGTGGCAGGACCGTTTTCAGTTAGATAGCGAGTGCGCAGTTGTTCCAGAAGTTTGTCATAAATATCCTTATCAAGCAGGTCACCGAGTACAAGAGGCATTACACTTAGCATTGATGTCGGTTCTTGATTTATAATATCACCACCGCTGCGACGAACAGTAAAATATTCTCCAGTCCACAGAATATCTATCATTCGGTTAAGAAGTTCTTTTGCTTTTGTTTCCCACTGTTTTGCAGCCGGTTCATCATTAAGTTTTCGAGCAATTCGCGCTAATGCGTGCATCTGTAACACCAGAAACGATGCCAGATCGGCAGATTCCAGATGAAAACCATGTTCCAATAGCGATGAGTTATCCCAACCGCTATCCAATGCGATGGGGTAATCAGGCAAGCCATTGTTATCAAGGTCGCGGTATTCGAACCACCATTCTGTCCAATGTTCTAAATGATTATATACTAACTTTAGTGTATCAGTATCCCATTCATATATGTCCATCATTTTACTGAAACACCACCCGTGAATTGGTGGCTTTGTGCCGCCAAATGGTAATGCGCCATCACGTCCAAAACAATCCGGCACTTGCCCGGAAGGAGCCTGAAAAGCAAAAGGCAGTAAAAATTGTTCCAACCCGGCGCGTGGATGTACATAAGTAAGAGCCATCGCATTAAAACAATGATCCCATGCCCACACCGCACACATGAATTTTTTCGCCATTATCACGGCGTCATAGGCATAG
Organism: Armatimonadota bacterium; assembly: GCA_044344305.1. Lineage (GTDB taxonomy): Bacteria > Armatimonadota > Hebobacteria > CAIYQO01 > CAIYQO01 > JBAXQQ01. Next base: position 634 of record JBIJDE010000319.1, on the reverse strand, counting down.
TTGCCGCCATGACGCACTGTAGCCGACCATAAAGTATAAAGAGCCAGTTCTGCCCCAACTTCGCGACCGGCAGGAATAGCAGGTAATGGTTTACGATATGCTTCCCAATCAGCGCGAATGGCAGAAATCTCTTTTTCTGGTTCAGGAAATATCAAAGGTCGATGCGGATTAGGCTCCACCGGGTCTATCACCATTACAAACTGTGCGCGGCCATCTTCACAATTAAGGTGCATTATGCAATCCCGGCTGCGCAATATCGGTCCGGGACGTTCTTCCATTGGACCGTAAAGATGAGCATCTCCTACCGGAACATCAATACCAACGTACAATCCGACACTGCTGGCCAGCATCTGGAAACGACGGGGATTTTGTTGCCCGCCAAAGCCAAATGAGGTAATTAGTTCCAGAGTACAATCCAGTCCGTCACTATCATAAACAATTTTGTTATCATCCCGCAGGTAAATAACCGCTCTGGCATCTCCTGAAACAATAGTGATACACCACGGAGTGGCTGAAATATCAGTATCAACAACCTTACCATTCCGCATGAAAACAAGCGAAAAAATCTTGTCATTAAATAACTTTAAACAATTGTGAATAGTAACCGCCGAACTGTTATCAACGCGGTTAACAG
>JBIJDE010000318.1:0-5858 GCA_044344305.1 Armatimonadota bacterium | reverse complement strand
TTTCTTTATAATCATGATGATTTATGGTGATATGATGTGTTATGTTAACAGTAATATTCTGCCAGAATTGAATCATCCTGATTATAAAGAAAACATATCAATGTTAAAAGATGCGGCGAAACGCGCGTTAAGTTACGGCGTTCAATTTAGTTATGTAGTAATTGGTCCTAAACTTAGGCCAAATCATGCTGTTTTTGCTGCGCATCCAAATGTTAAAGGTACAGGAACTGCTGAAGATGGATTGTTTTTTCTATGTTCAAGTAACGAGCAAGTGTTGCAATTTTACACTGAGTTTTTCAAGAATTTATTGAATGAAGTCCCTGAATTAGCCGGATTTATTTTGATTGTTGCTGAAGAGTCATTCTATCATTGTAAGATGTGGCGTAACTCAGTTAAAGTCCCCTGTTCTCGCTGTACGCCATTAAATACAGAAAATGCATTGAAAAAGTTATTATATCCTATTGAGCAATCAATTCATTCGATTAATTCTAATGTATTTTTAGCTGCCTGGCCTTATACAACACATCAATGGGAACATCCGAATCGAATTCCATTCATTAAAGAAATGCCGCAGGGGATTGATTTCTTTTTAAGTGTTGAAAAAGACCAGATGTATCAAAAAGATGGATATATAAAACATATCTGGGATTACAGTATAGATTTTACTGGGCCATCAGATAATATTTTGCTAACAGCAGAAGCATGTAAAGAAGTTGATAGGCCATTATTCGTCAAGACAGAAACTGGAATAGGGTTGGAAGTATTTCAATTCCCATATGTGCCGGCAATGCAGCGGCTAAGCGAAAAATGGCAGAATGTACGTGGATTGCTCCCTAAAGGTGTGCACCAGTCATGGCTATTTTTTGGAATGTGTAATTCCCGTGCGGAAGCATTAGGATTATGGGCAGCATACGCACCTGAGATGTCATCAGACGAGTTTATATTAAAGATTGCAATTCGTGACTTTGGACATGAGGCTGCATCAGTAGTAATTAAGTCATGGGAATATATGAGTAAGTCGATGGGGCATCTGCCTGTATTAATGATTAATGATTATTATATCGGTCCCAGTTTCCTTGGCCCCAGCCATCCATTAATCCCGGAAAAAGGTATGAAAATAAGTCCGATTTTTGATGGATATCTTTTTTATTTGCAAGAGTTGGGTGAAACTTTCTCACACAGTAATATTGATGAAACCCGAAAGTGTTTGGCTATAGATGACATTAATCCATCATGTGGCATGCCGACACCTTTACCCGATGAATCTCGAACAAGTATGGATATATTACGAGATGAATATAATGAAGCCGCAAAATATGCCAGATTAGCATGGGAAATGCTGAAAACAACAGAGAACTTGTTGCATACAGAAGCCGATCGTCAGAATTATCGTGAAGAAGTATTATTAACTGAACTGATATACCGTACGATATTAGCCTGTAGCAATACTGTGAAGTTTATTATGGCACGTGATAATGGTGATATTTTAACTATGCAAGCCGTAGCAATTGATGAAAAAGATAATGCTATATCTGCCATAACTGTATATAAACAAGCTCCCTGGCTGGATTATACTATGCGTATTGATGGTTACTACTCTGCTGCTGAAGATATGATAAATGAAAAGGTTAAAATGATTGATGAATGGCTATTAAAAGTTATTTAAACCCGATGGCAGTTAAAATATTCGGAATAATAACCTTTTTACATCCTTCCGCATTTGGATGAATACCATCCGGTACATATTCGAAGAAACGCTTCGGTTCGTTATCAAGTATTTCTTTCCATGTTTGATAATGATCAATAATCAAGATATTTCTCTCTTGTGCTACTTCATGATACATCAAGTTGTACGACACGATATTGGGACGTCTTTCTAAATGTTCATTTGTCGGCGGGTTCATTACCATTAGAATTACTTCAGATTTATGATTAGCATCAATTATGCGGTCAATCATATTGTTAAGGTTTGCTTTTGCTTGTTCTACTGATGTTTCGTATTGAAGGAAGGCATCATTTATGGAAAATTCAATAAACACTGTATCTGGATGCTTGCTTATTACTCGATCCTCAAGATTTTCAACTCCCCAGTTTGACCACATGCCACCAGCACCGCTGTTAATTATTGTGCATAATCCGGGAAATCGTTGGTTTAGGATATCATTTAATTGTTCTACCCATGCTCCACCAGCGGTTAGACTGGTGCCATATGTGACAATTGTTTGTAATTGATTTTCATTAAGATTTTTAATAAACCGACTTGCAATATTCATATTTTAACCTTTAAACAATTCTCCAACCTGTAATTTTATATTTACTTATGAGATTATCATTGTCGCTGTTAATGACGCCACCAGTCTCTGGTGACCAGATTAATGATAAACGAGAAATATTGTCTGGCACAATATTCTCACCATCATCGTCATATAATGTTGCTGTTGAAGTTTCATCACCATAAATTGATACTTCAATTTCAAATATTGTATTACTATCAATAAATTGTACAGGATTTGCCAATGGAATTAATTTACCCGCTATTACAAATATCGGTATACGTTCTAAGCTGCATGAATAGGTGATTTCCTTTTCACCTTCAAACGACTCGCCAGTCCAAAAGTCATACCATTTTCCTTTTGGCAAGTATATCTTTCTGTCTGCTTGTCCGGCGACTAATGGAGCAGTCATCAGGCTATCGCCAATCATCCATTGGTCATCAATACTGTGGGTGGCTGTTTCGTTCGGGTAATCCATAGCCAGAGAACGGAATGGTGGAATACCTTCATCGCGATATTTGGCAAAGGCAGTATATAAATATGGTACTAATGCCATTCGCAGATTAAATGCATCACGAACCAAATTTTCCGCTTCTACGCGATCAGACATTTCTTCACCGGCAAGATTTTTTTGCATATCAACCTGGAACCAAGGTGGACTTGGAATCATCCAGGCATTTACCTGTGCCAATGGTGATAACACTACTGACTGTATGCGTCGCACCAGATCTTCTGTAGACGCGCATTGCCGTACTTCGGGACACCATAACAGGCCACTGAACGATGCTGACATTAAACCACGCAGGAAATCTTTATGGTCATATAAATCGCTATAGAGAACGAAGGGAAGGGGAGACGCCAGAGCATGGGATGACCGAACCATTGATAATGTACGCTTCCCTGATGGTTTAAACGCGTCAAGTATTGTACGTTGGTATAATATTCCAAGTAAGCTGTGCATTTGCTCCCCATCGACTCCTGATGGGAATAGAGCTAATTCGGGGAATGACCATGACCCTGCAAAGTCACTATTGTCGCACTCATCAAGTTTAAAACCTGATATTCCTTTTGATACAAAAGTCTTGTAATGATAGTTTGCGAATATCTTACGTGCATCGGGCTTTAAAAAGTCAGGAATAACTCCAGACCATACCAGGTGATCTCCACTAAATGGAGCGATTTCTTCACGAATAGGTGATTCTGGATGGGTAAAACAATGTTCCCATAGATTTGTTTTAAAACCTTGTGATGAAAGACTGTTAATAGTATCATCAGAATTTGGGAATCTTTCATTATCCCAAACAAATGAACATGAATATGCTTTACTTTGCCATCCCGGCTCTAATCCCAGCACATCGCAAGGCATATTTAAATTACGCATATCTGCAGCCAGTTTATCTATTTCTTTATTTGTACATTTTGCCCAGGCGCGATACCATACTCCCAATCCCCAACGTGGCGGCATTGCACCACCACCAGAAAATAAATTATATCTTTGGACTGCTTCGCGAATGTTGGGACCACTAAATATGTAGATATCTACACCTTTAGCAAATGGTATTTCTACAACTGTTTGCATTTTGTCATGTTGACGTGATTTGTAAAGGTCATCAGTGTTATCTGCGATATTTGTATCAATAGCAGTTTTAATATCTGCATCCTTCTTTACAGATGCTCCAACATAAAATGTCGCATATCTTGCGGTATCAATTAGTACACCATAACCTGCGGTAGAAACATAAAATGGCACTGGTGCGTGAGAATCACCACTATCCTGCAATGGATCAGAGTTCACTCTTAATGTTTTTTTATGGCCTTTTTGATTTACAGATTTTAATTGTAAACCAAATCCGAAGATCTCTTCTGAATTATCTAATGGAATTTCAATAATAATCCCGCGTGGTGTAACAACAGCGTTTATATCGGTAGGTGAAATAGGTATTGAGACATCTTGCAATGTTTGAAGACCTGCTGTATTAGCAGGGGATTCCCGAATTGAAACAGGTGTGGTTTCTTCCGGGATTCCAATTCTAATTCGCCAAACTCCAGCTGCTACATTTTCAGCAGATTTTAATTCTAATTTTAATGACATTTGATTTTCCTTTAAAAAATTATTAGAACAATTCTTAAATTCAACTTGTTTTATAAATTATCCTGTTATTTATAAAGTTTTTGTAAATTAGTATTTTTGTGTATAAACAATTGAAGTAGTGGTGGTAATAAAAAAGCCGCCATTATAAATGACGGCTTAGATAAATCGAGTTTATAAAAATAATGGTGCGCCCGCAGGGACTCGGACCCTGGACCTACGGATTAAAAGTCCGTTGCTCTACCAGCTGAGCTACAGGCGCAGATTAGCGTGTGAACGCGAGGTGAAGTATACAAAAATACGTGGCATTGTGTCAACGGTATTTCATGGGTAAAATAGGCATATGACAGAAGAAATTGATTTTTTTTCAAAAAAAAACTATTTATTGCCAACTTTAACCGTGGCAAAGCTATTAATTGGTGCAAAAATCATCAGATATATTGGTGTAAATATAATTACAGGTTATATTGTGGAGACTGAGGCATATCTACAAAATGACCCGGCTTGTCATGCTGTAAGAGTTTTACCTGATGGTACTACATTTCATAAAAAAACAATGCGCAATGAGAAAATGTTTGGTGCACCTGGAACAGCTTATGTTTATTTTACATATGGTAACCATTACATGTTAAATGTTGTAACACAACCAGAGGGAATTCCTGAAGCTGTATTAATTCGTGCAATTGAACCCATTTCCGGTTTTGAAATTATGAAAAAAGAACGAAATACACAAAATGTTGTCAATTTATGTAATGGCCCAGGTAAATTAACCCAGGCATTTTTGATAGATAAATCGCTGAATGGTCATTCTTGTTTTGAAAATCCATTAATAATTTGCAAAGGATTAGATATTAAAGAAAATGAAATTCATGAAACTCAGCGAATAGGTATAACTAACGCCATTGATAAACCGTGGCGATTTTATTTAAAAGACTCAAAGTTTATATCACATAAATAGGTGAAAAATGAAAAGAATTATTATATCCTTACTCTTTTTTGTATGTAGCATAGCTGTTTTTTCTGCTACATTACGCGATCAATATCGCACATTAAGTTTTACGTCAGAAAATAATATGATTAAAAAATGGTTAGTCTGTGGACCATTTAATTATGCTGTTTCTGGTATGACTATAAATGAAGCTGCAGATAATGATTTTCTATTGTTGCAAGGAAATGAAGGGATATTGCGTCCAATAAATGGAATGGTTCATCATGCTTTAGATGGTAGCGATATTTCATGGAAGAAGCTTGAATCCTTAACAGGAACAGTATTCTTTTCTTCAGCATTTCCTGAATTACCTGAAGAAAACAATGTCTGGTATGCTTATACAAATATTCAAAGGAAAAAAGCTGGTTCTGTTATTTTGACGATTAATGCAAATGCTTCTTCTATCATTTATGTTAATGGAAAAGAAGAAAATAAAAAAATATTAAAAGTTGATGGCGGATATTTTGACATGTGTGAAGTGCAAATGAAAGCCGGAGACAATGTAGTA
>JBIJDE010000044.1:0-18443 GCA_044344305.1 Armatimonadota bacterium | reverse complement strand
GCATGGGTCACACGTATCTCCACCGCAGCTATAGGGTTGTTGTTTGTCATCAATGCTACATCAGCTATCAATCCGTTACTTAAACGATATTCCAATATGGCATCGGTTACTTGTTTATTGAGTGGAGTTTCAAGGTCACCATCACATATTTTGCACTTGCGTATAGTAACAGGAGCGGAACTTTCACCGGATCTCCATGTCTTGACAGCCTTTTGTATCAACATTTTTGCGGTAAGGTGCAGGATTGTTTCTGAAGTGCAGGTACTACTGATGTGGTGCGCAAAATGTGCTACCTTTATATTCCCTTTGCGGAGTATCACCATGTCATGGCACAAAGGGCAACGGTATTCCTGACCTTTAACAGCATCTACAGGTTGAATAAGTTCATCATTATTGTCTAATGCTAAAGGAACTTTAAATTTCTTGCCACTAGTGGTTTCTTCGATTAAGTTATTGTTAATTTCAGTCATTTCTATCCTTCTCATTGATATTAATAGCAGCAGAATCTTTCTGGCTGTCAGATTAATAAATATCTAAACTTTAAATTATTATACCATCTCAAAGTGTTAAAATCAGACCCTTTAGTCATGAGATAATAATTATTTCCATCCCTTTTCTGTAAAACAAGAAATCATGTCGATGTAATTATGTTTACATTATGAAAATATTGACATCAAATATGGTATATGACTATCATTATTTCAGAATGCAACAGAAAAAGATTACTTCTCTATTAGATAAACTCAACGATATGTGTATATTGCTATACAAGAAAACAATGTCGTTACTTTTAAGCTTTAAAATTAGGAGAAAAATTATGACCACTTCTCATAGTGAGCAACTCCTGTCATTATGTAATGACTCATTTGCTTCCCCAATTGTAAAGGAAGCTATAGCATGTTATGAAGCTAATGCTTATCGTGCAACTATTGTTACCATCTGGACTGCAGTAATTTATGATTGTATTGGTAAACTTCGAGAAATGGACGAGTTAGGTGTTGTATGGGCATCATTACTTAAACAAAAATTTGACTCGCATATTGCAACAAATGACACAAATGCTGCTTTAGGTTTTGAGCGTAATGTTCTCGAACAATTTCAAAATAATGGATTAATTACTGCAATAGCATATCAAGATTTGGAAAGACTTTATAAAGATCGTCATCGATGTGCACATCCTTCAATGTCTCAAGATGACGAGATTTATCAACCCACAGCTTCTCAAGCTTTAGCACATATTGAGCATGCAGTTCATCACTTAATAGGTCAATCTGTATTATATAAGGGTGTTGTTATAACAAATCACTTAAAAGCCATCATTGATGCCACATTATTTCCAATTAGTTTAGATGAAGCTAAAGAAAGATTAATGAACTCGGGTTTTAGTAATCCCTCTAATAAGTTATTAACGGATGTTATTCACTATACACTTGGGTATATAATCCCTGAATCAGCATTTAGTATGACACCACAAAGATATTACACTGCATTAAATGCGATAATCATTATTCACCAACAATCTTTTAAAACTGATATTGAAGATGTATTTGCAAAACGATTCAGAACCCTTGATCCAGATGGCTATTGTCATGTGTTATCACTACTTTATCATGTTCCAGAAGTTTGGGAACTTCTAAAAGAAGACATCAAAACAATTCTACATCGTTTTGTTTCGCATATGCCCAAGGAACATTCAACAGCCCTTCGTATGGCATATTATGTGCCTTCCTTGAAGGAAGATGTTCGAAATCGTGTAAGTATCTCGGATAATATTCTCGACCTAATTGGATTAACTGACGAAGATATGTCTCCTCCTCCTGTAGTTTTAGAAGATTTTGTTATTGATAAAGCTGTTGAGATATACATTAATACTTCACACTATGATCAAGTATGTAATAATTCTCAATTAATTTTGTTAATTGCCAATTCACTTACACCTAAACATAAAAAATATATTAGGGATGGAATAAATCGAAATTCATACTTATCACAAGATAAAGATAAATATTTGGAAATTATTAAACTTTGCAAGCATTAAGGTAATTAACTATTCCTAAAAAACTTTCTCCCACCAAAACCAAAGTGCCCGATTTTTGTTTTTTTGGATTGTATAATAAGCATATTAATAGACAAAATCCAGGTTTTTCGGGTAACATTGACTGTGTTATTGGAATACGGGGTGTGTATTTTGCGGATGAAAGGATGGCTTTGCTATGCGACTTGAAGATTTGACCCGGGGGGCTGCCATTAAGGGTATCCTGCCGGATGTTTTTATATCTGTGGTTGATGTAGTATGGTTCGGTACGGAAGCGCTGGAACTTACCTACAAAACTCCTGATGGAAAAGTTAATAATCGCTTATTATACCGTGAAGACGAAGCAATGCTTGAGGTTGTTGAACTCGGGCGTCCCTGGAGTTTTGATGGGGACGGGTCGCTGTTTCGACTGGTTTCCGAGGCTCACCGCATTAATCTGGCACATCTTTTTGACCCTATTTTGGCTGTCCATACTTCCGTTGTAGACCCGCTGCCTCACCAGATTACCGCTGTTTATGAATCTATGCTGCCGCGTCAGCCTTTGCGTTTTTTATTGGCGGATGACCCGGGCGCTGGTAAGACTATCATGGCGGGACTGTTAATAAAGGAATTGATTGCGCGTGGCGATTTGCAGCGCTGCCTGGTGGTATGTCCCGGCAGTTTGGCAGAGCAGTGGCAGGATGAGTTGTACCGGCGGTTCAATTTGCCATTCGAGATATTGACTAATGATAAATTGGAATCTGCGCGTACCGGCAATTGGTTCCTAGAATCGAATCTGGTTATTGCGCGATTAGATAAATTATCACGTGATGAGGATATACAGGAAAAGCTGAAGGTGCCGGAATGTTATTGGGATCTGGTGGTTTGTGATGAGTCGCATAAGATGTCGGCAACATTCTTTAATGGTGAAATAAAATATACCAAGCGTTATAAACTCGGTCAGCTTCTTTCTACCTTGACGCGTAATCTTTTGTTAATGACGGCAACTCCGCATAATGGCAAAGAGGAAGATTTTCAACTGGCGCTTGCCTTGCTTGATGGCGATCGTTTTGAAGGGCGTTTCCGGGATGGCGTACATACTCACGATGTGTCGGATATGATGCGGCGCATGGTGAAGGAAAACCTGTTGAAGTTTGACGGTACGCCGCTTTTCCCCGAGCGCATTGCTTATACTGTTCCATATAAACTTTCTGATGCTGAAGCAATATTATATAAAGCTGTTACCGAATATGTCCGCGATGAGTTCAATCGCGCTGAGGCATTGCAGAATGATAAAAGATCCGGTACGGTTGGATTTGCGTTGACTATTTTGCAGCGTCGACTGGCATCTTCACCAGAGGCAATCAGTCAGTCATTGCGTCGCCGCCGCGAACGGTTGGAAGGTCGATTGCGTGAATTGGAAGTGCTGCAGCGTGGCGTGAATATCACCAATCAGTTTGACTTCGCACTGGATATTGAAGATATAGAGGACCTGGAAGATGCGCCGGAAAACGAGGTTGAAGTCAGCGAAGAAGAGATTCTTGACCAGGCAACTGCGGCGCGTACCATTACCGAGTTAAAGGCTGAAATTGCTACTCTGATAAATCTTGAAAAGTTAGCTGCTATTGTACGCAATAGCGGTGAAGATAGAAAATGGTGCGAATTGTCCGGGTTGCTGCATGAAATATTTACCCCAGCGGCGATTAGTGGGCAAATGGAAGAAGAAACAGATCCTTATGGTGATAAACATGTGCCGAAACATAAGGCGTCACCACATCAAAAACTGGTTATCTTCACTGAACATCGCGATACGCTGAATTACCTGCAGGGTAGAATTACCAGTTTGTTGGGACGTGAGTCGGCAGTGGTAATGATTCATGGCGGTATGGGACGCGAGGAACGGTTGAAGGCACAGGAGTCATTCAAGTTTGACCCGCAGGTACAGGTGCTTCTTGCTACTGATGCTGCTGGTGAAGGTATCAACCTGCAACGAGCGCATTTGATGATAAATTATGATTTACCCTGGAATCCTAACCGGCTTGAACAGCGGTTTGGACGCATTCATCGTATCGGGCAGACTGAGGTGTGTCACCTGTGGAATCTGGTAGCCGATGAAACCAGGGAAGGTGAAGTCTATATCAAGTTGCTGGAAAAACTTGAACAGGCACGCATGGCATTGGGCGGGCAGGTTTTTGATGTCCTTGGTAAGTTGCTGTTCGAGGGTAAATCGCTACGGGATTTATTAATTGAGGCTATTCGTTACGGTGAAATGCCAGATGTGAAGGCGCGGTTAAATCAAGTTATTGAAAATGCCATCGATCGCGAGCACCTGCAGGAACTGCTGGAAGAACATGCCCTTGTGCATAATGTAATGGATGTCAGTAACGTGCATCGTATTCATGAAGATATGGAACGAGCAGAGGCGCGAAGATTGCAGCCTTTCTATATTGAGTCTTTCTTTATGGCGGCGTTCAAGCGTTTGGGCGGCAATATCAGGCAGCGCGAAACACGCAGGTATGAGATAAGCAATGTCCCGGCTGTTATACGCAACCGCGACCGGTCTATTGGTCTTGGCGAACCTGTTCTTCCCCGTTATGAGCGCATCGCTTTTGAAAAATCGCTGGTCGCGCCACAGGGACAGCCGCTTGCAGCTTTTGTATGCCCCGGGCATCCTTTGTTGGATGCTACTATTGACTTAACTCTTGAACGCAACCGCGATCTTTTACGTAGGGGTGCGGTACTGGTGGATGAACGCGATGAAGGGACAGCACCACGCGTTATCTTTTACATGGAACATGCGATTCAGGATGCTGCTCTCACCCGCAATGGCGACCGACGGGTAATATCAAAACGCATGTTGTATGTTGAGATTGATGCCAATGGGCAGGCGCGCCACCTTAATTACGCGCCATACCTTGATTATCGGTCATTAAATGCGGATGAACCTGGTATTGATGATATTTTAGCGCATCCAGAATGTGCATGGATTGGTAAAGGGTTGGAGCAGCAGGCGCAGATACATGCCATAGCACACGTGGTGCCAGAACATCTTAGTGAAGTTCGCAACAGAAAATTGGAATTAATCTCAAAGACAGAAGTTGCGGTGAAAGACAGGTTGACTAAGGAAATAAGTTATTGGGACTATCGCGCGGAGCAGCTAAAACTGCAGGAGCAAGCTGGCAAGCCAAATGCGCGGTTGAACTCTAACGAGGCACGCAAACGCGCTGATAATCTGCAGGTACGGTTACAGAAAAGGCTTGATGAATTAAACCTGGAACGACAGATATCACCGCTCCCGCCAGTGGCTATTGGTGGCATGCTGGTGGTACCTGCCGGGTTGCTTGCCAGCATGACTGGTAATGTGGTGACGATGACTGCAACCGTCGATACCCAGGCCGCCGCTGCCCGGGCACGTGAAATCGTTATGGAGATAGAGCGCGGCCTTGGTTTTGAACCCATTGATAGAGAACTTGATAAGCTGGGTTATGATATTGAAAGCGGCGTGCCGGGTACCGGTAAACTGCGTTTTATCGAGGTGAAGGGGCGTATCGCGGGTGCGCCGACAATTACTGTAACAAAGAATGAAATTCTGTATTCGTTGAATAAACCTGATGACTATATTCTCGCTATTGTCGAGTTTGGGTATGATAACCCGCACAATGTATACTATCTCCGACATCCCTTCCAGCGCGAGCCGGATTTTGGGGTGACCAGCGTCAATTACAATTTCGCAGAGTTGCTGGCAAGGGCCGAAGCACCGCGATAATAGATATAGGAACGAAAATGAAATACAACAAGAAATTAATTGAAGTCGCTTTGCCCCTGGAGGCGATTAATATAGCGTCAGCGCGGGAGAAATCTATTCGCCATGGTCATCCATCAACCCTGCACCTGTGGTGGGCGAGGCGTCCATTGGCGGCAGCGCGGGCGGTGATATTTGCGCAGATGGTAGATGACCCTTCGGAATATGTGGATGTTCTGCTCAGTGACCCCAAACTGAAAAGAAAAGCAGAATCTGTTTTGAAAGCACGTATGAAGGTGTGGGAAGAAGCTAAAGAGTTATCAGATAAAGCAAAAGGTACCGGACTATCAGTACCGGAACCAGGTCCGATGCCTACTTTAAATGATATGATAACTGAAATAGAGCGACAACGGCTTTTTAATATTATTGAAGAGTTGGTGAAATGGGAAAGTACAACAAATGAAAAAGTATTGCAAGCTGCGCGGGATGAAATATGGCAGAGTTGGCGACGAACCTGTGCAGAAAATGCTGATCACCCACAGGCAAAAGAGTTATTTAACCGTCAAGTTTTGCCTGCATTTCATGACCCATTCGCTGGTGGTGGTGCATTACCGTTAGAGGCGCAACGATTAGGTTTAGTGAGTTACGCCAGTGATCTTAACCCTGTAGCAGTGCTAATTAATAAAGCAATGATTGAAATACCACCTAAGTTTGCTGGCAAATCGCCTGTAAATCCGGAATATCAAAAAAAGAGTGATAATGAAAAAGCTGCAAATATATGGAAAGGTGCGCAAGGTTTAGCTGAAGATATTCGATATTATGGTAGATGGATGCGTAATGAAGCCGAACAACGCATTGGTCATTTATATCCGAGTGTTGAAGTGACAAATGATATGGCGCGTGAACGACCTGATTTAAAACAGTATGTGGGAAAGAAATTAATTGTGATTGCCTGGTTGTGGGCACGTACGGTAAAAAGTCCTAATCCTGCATATGCAAATGTGGATGTACCACTTGCTTCTACATTCATGTTATCTACCAAGTCTGGTAAAGAATGTTATGTTGAACCTATTATCGAAACTGGAAGCGATAGTGTTACACCTTCATATCGTTTTGTAGTAAAGGTAGGTAAACCCCAAAATATAGAACTTGTTAAAAATGGAACAAAACTATCGCGTGGTGCTAATTTTAAATGTATTATGTCTAATACACCAATGGCGAGTGATTACATCAAAACTGAAGGTAAAGCTGGTCGTATAGGCGCACGTTTGATGTCAATAGTTGTTGAAGGTGAACGCGGAAGAATTTACCTTACACCGACATTAATTCATGAAGAAATGGCAATTAATGCAAGACCAGAATGGAAGCCAGAAGTGACTATATCAGGTAGTACACAGTATTTAGGTGTAAAACCATATGGTATGGAAAGTTTTTCTCAATTGTTTACAAATAGACAATTGGTGACGTTAACAACTTTTTCTGATTTAATAAAAGAAGTGAGAGAAAGAATAAGGCAAGATGCATTAGTTTTAAATAATGCATTAGATTTAAATAATGCATTAGATTTAGAATCTCTTTGTTGTGGCGGAACTGGTGTTATAGCCTATACTGAGGCAATAGTGGCATGTCTTTCGATGAGTGTAAGCCGTCAAGCAAATCGTAGTTCAACATTAAATATTTGGGATCAAGCTGGTGAAAATGTGCAACAGGTTTTTGGAAGGCAAGCACTTCAAATGACTTGGGACTTTGTTGAAGGAAATCCATTTAGTACTTCAACTGGAAACTTTATTGGACAAACAGAATATTTTACACGAGTATTGGAAGTATCTTGTCCTTGTTTTCCACATGGTATTGCCAGTCAAGGAGATGCGCAAACTCAAGAAATAAGTATTGGCAAGGTCATCTCCACGGATCCCCCTTACTATGATAATGTTCCATATGCAGATTTGTCAGACTTTTTTTATATATGGTTACGTCGTTCTCTTCGTGAAGTATTCCCTGATTTATTTGCTACTCTTGCTGTACCAAAAGCTGAAGAATTAGTTGCTTTTGCATATAGACATGATAATGGAAAGATTGGAGCAGAGGCTTTTTTTGTAAATGGTATGACTAAAGCTATGCATAAAATAGCTGAACAAGCCCATCCTTCTTTTCCAACCAGTATTTATTATGCATTTAGACAAGCAGAGACTGATGATGAGGAAGGCACTGCAAGCACAGGTTGGGATACTTTTCTTGATGCAGTAATTCAAGCAGGTTTTGCAATAAGTGGTACTTGGCCAATGCGAACCGAATATACAAGCAACTTGAAAACTAAACGCAATTCTCTCGCTTCAAGCATTGTTATAGTTTGTCGCAAACGAGATGCAGATGCTAAAACTGTAACTCGTCGCGATTTTGTTAATGCATTAAAAGCGGAACTTGCCCCGGCACTCATTCACCTGCAAGAGGGAAATATTGCCCCGGTAGATCTGGCGCAGGCGTCAATTGGCCCGGGTATGGCGGTATATACCCGTTATGAAAAGGTGCTTGATACAACTGGCAAGGCAATCACTGTACGGGAAGCATTAGCACTGATTAATCAGATACTTGATGAAGTGCTGGCAGCGCAGGAAGGCGACTTTGACCCTGATACCCGTTGGGCATTGACGTGGTTCGAGCAGACTGGCTTTGCCGAGGGTGATTATGGCACCGCAGAGCAGCTATCCAAGTCTAAAAATACCAGTGTTGACGGTATGGTAGAAGCGGGCATTTTAGTATCAAAGGCTGGCAAAGTGCGGTTGTTGAAACCTGCTGAGTTGCCAGAAAACTGGGATCCGACTACTGACAAGCGATTGACAGCATGGGAAATGGTACATCAACTGGTACGCGTTCTGGAATCAGGCGGCGAAGGCACTGCGGCAGAACTGATAGCAAAAATTGGCGCAAAAGCCGAGATAGCCCGCGAGTTATGTTACCGGCTATACACCATGTGCGAGCGCAAGAAACGTGCTGTCGAAGCATTATCGTATAATGCCCTGGTACAAAGCTGGCCAGAAATAGTCCGGCTATCCCGTGATGTAGAAAAACCACCAGTTGATACAACAGGTGTATTGTTTTAATGTTTTTTGACAGGATTAACATGATTAAACATGATTAAAATAAATTATGGCGAAGCCAATAATCCTGTAAATCATGTTAATCCTGTCTAAAGAAATAAAGGAAGATAAAGATGGCTATCACTAATTATGAGCGTGTCGGAAAGGCACTTGAATTATTAAAAGCGGGCTTGGCACCATTCGTTGAGCGCGAGATGAAAAGCTGTTTGAAGGATGGGGTTACTCCCTCTGCGCTGCGTAATTTTGTTGACGACCCGATGATAGCAAATAAGCCTATATCCGAATGGGACGCGGCGGCACTACTGAAATTAATGTGGGATAGCTGGAATGATGTCTTTCGCAATACGCTGGGATTTGCCGAACGAAGCCTGGTGAGCGAAATACGTGAAGTTCGTAATAATTGGGCACATCAGCAGCCATTTTCCAGTGATGACGCTGACAGAGCATTGGATTCAATGGCGCGGCTGTTGACTGCGGTATCGGCAACCCCGGAGTCTGAAGAAATAAGCAAGATGAAGATGGAGTTGCGTCGGTTGATATTTGATGAACAGATGCGCAGCGAGAAACGCCGCAACGCCGGTACAGCCATCGATAGTCTGGTTACCGGCAGTCTGAAACCATGGCGTGAAGTGGTTAACCCGCACAAAGATGTAGCTAGCGGGAATTACCAGCAGGCGGAGTTTGCCGCCGACTTGTACCAGGTATATATTGGCGAGGGTACCGCCGAATACAGCGACCCGGCGGAGTTTTTCCGGCGAACATATCTTACCGAGAGTTTAAACCAGTTGCTCACCTGTGCAATGCAACGACTGAGCGGTAAAGGCGGCGACCCGGTAGTACAGTTGCAGACTAACTTTGGCGGCGGTAAAACCCACTCGATGCTGGCACTATATCATCTATTTTCCGGGACAAGTGCCGGTGAATTATTGGGTGTTGATACGGTAATGATGAATGCAGGCATAGATAAATTACCGACAGTGAAACGCGTGGTGCTGGTTGGGAATAAGATATCGGCGGGTAACCCTACCGTTAAAGCGGATGGTACAGTAGTAAGGACGCTTTGGGGAGAACTGGCATGGCAACTTGGCGGTAAAGAAGCCTTTCAGAAAATTCAGGCTGATGATGAAAAAGCAACCAGTCCGGGTGACGCGCTGCGTGAATTAATGAATGAATACGGGCCGTGCCTGATATTAATTGACGAGTGGGTAGCGTACGCGCGGCAATTGCATGATAATATTGATTTGCCCGGCGGCAACTTTGAAACGCACTTTTCTTTTGCCCAGGCACTTACCGAGTCAGCGAAACTTGCCAAACAATGTCTGCTGGTGGTCAGCTTGCCGGCATCAGATACCGCAACCGTTTCACCCCATAGCAAAGTAGACGATGTTGAAGTTGGCGGTGAGCGCGGACGGGCAGCGCTGGAAAGACTGCGTAACGCGGTGGGTCGTGTTGAAGCGTCCTGGCGGCCAGCAAATGCCGAGGAAGGATTTGAGATTGTACGGCGCCGGTTATTTGAGCCAATTATAGATAACGCGCAATTCGTAACGCGTGACACAGTGGCAGACGCATTTTATGAGTTATATCGTACCAATAGCCACGAGTTTCCGCAGGAATGCAGTGAGTCTGATTATAAGAAACGCCTAAAAGCCGCTTATCCGATTCACCCGGAAGTATTTGACCGGCTGTATACAGACTGGTCTACACTGGTGAAGTTTCAGCGTACCCGTGGTGTATTGCGGTTAATGGCTGCAGTAATTCACAGCCTGTGGGATAAGGGTGACCGCAATGCGTTAATAATGCCCGCCAATATATCTATTGATGACCCGCGGGTGCAGAATGAATTAACGCGATACCTGTCTGATAACTGGACTCCGGTAATTGAGAGAGATGTAGATGGGCCAAATGCCCTGCCTCAACGTATTGACAGTGAAGTGGCCAACCTGGGCAAATACAAAGCATGTCGGCGTGTAGCCCGTACTATCTATCTCGGTTCTGCCCCAATGGTAACCGCATCAAATCGTGGATTAGAGGACAGGCGAATAAGACTTGGATGTGCAATGCCGGGTGAGCCATTGAATGTATTTGGCGACGCATTACGCAGGTTATCTGTTGCGGCGACTTACCTTTATCATGATGGTGTGCGTTACTGGTATTCGACACAGCCAACGGTGGCAAAATTAGCTGAAGACCGCGCCGAACAGTATAAGCGTAATCCTGACGCGGTAGTCAAAGAAATTGAGAAGCGTATTCGTGAAGATGTCGTCAGAGGCGGCAGTGATTTTTATAGAATACACGCGTTACCAAAGTCTGGCCAAGATGTGCCGGACGATATGGATACCCGACTGGTGATATTAGGAATAGATACCCCATACAGCAGACAAACGGGCAATCCTGCTGAAATTGCAGCTAAAGAGATATTTGAGTTTCGCGGCAATTCACCCCGATTATACCGCAACACGCTGGTATTTTTGGCAGTAGACCAGGCACGATTGCAGGATCTTGATGAAGCGATACGGCGGTATCTGGCTTGGGATTCTATTTTGAAAGAAAAAGAGAGCCTTAACCTTGACCCGCATCAATCAACCTCTGCTGAAAACCAGAAAAGAACTGCCGATAGTTCAGTAAGTGCGCAACTTCCGGAAGCTTACCACTGGTTAATAGTGCCGGTACAAAAAGACGCAAAATCAGCTATTGAATGGCAGGCTATTAAGTTAAGCGGCAACTACCCGCTGGCAGAACGCGCCAGCAAAAAAATGCGTAATGACGAATTGTTAGCAACTTCGTTTGCCGGTACGTTATTGCGTATGGCACTGGATAATGTACCATTATGGCGTGGTGACAGCGTACCAGTTAAGCAACTGGCAGAAGACTTCGCAAGTTATGTGTATCTGCAACGGCTGAAAAACGCATCAGTGCTGGTTGGTGCCGTTCGGGATGGATTAGGACTGCCCAACTGGCAGCAGGATTCATTTGCCTATGCCGACTCATGGGATGAAACTGCCGGAAGATACCGCGGATTGCGCGGCGGCAAAACAGTTGATATCTACGAAAACAATCCTTCCGGTTTGCTGGTAAAGCCTGATGTAGCAAAAAAACAATTGGATGAAGAAGCAATGCAAGCTGCTGCGACTTCATCAGCACCAGCCCCTGTCAATATCGGAACATCACAGCCAACATTTCCGACGTTACCAGGTTCAGGATCGTCATCTCCTATGCCACCTTTACAGCAAAAATCAGCACCAAAACCAAAACGTTTTCATGGTTCGGTAACTCTTGAAGATACACGAGTAGGCAGAGACGCCAGCAAAATAGCAGAAGAAGTAATAGCCCACCTGGTAAGCCTGCAAGGTGCCAACGTAAAAGTAACCCTCGAAATAGAAGCAGAACTACCCAACGGCACTCCGGACAATGTAGTGCGCATAGTAACCGAAAACTGCCGATCATTGAAGTTTAACAGCCAGGGGTTTGAGGAGGAGTGATAGGGATAGTGGTATATTTATTTAAGGAAATGATATGGAAGAAATAAAAATTAAATCTACATCATCATCAAGTGCAGAGGCAGACCCAATAATACTCCGCATTACTGATAAGATTCGTCTCGTATTTATTCCATCAATAGTTGAAAATCCAACTAATTCAGATGCATGTGTGAGAGGTGTGTTTGTTTATCAGAAAAAACTGAAAGCTGATGAGTGGGAAAGTATAAAAGATATTAAATTAAATACTTTAAAATCCTCTGAAGGAGTACAACTGGAAATAAATTCAGAAGAAGTATTACATTTAATGAATCAATTAGCTGTTTTAAAAGAAATATATAATCAAAATGGTGTACCAGTTGGTGAAGTTTCATATGTAAAAACTCCAAATTATTTAACAGAACTAAATGGTTTGCCAAAGGAAGCACTTCGTAAATTATTAGATATCAATAATACAATGGGAACTTCTTTATTTATCAAATTAATGGATTGGTTATCAAATATAAGTGATCATGAGAAGTTTGTAGAATGTTTTAATTCTATAAATCCTGAAACACTTACTAAAATTAATGTCATTGCAAGTCTTGGAAGTTTGCGCAGATTACTTAGTATTTGGGAGATAAATCAAGACAATGATAATGAAGAATTTTGGCAAAATGAGTTTGTTAATAATCCATATCTTTTATCACAATTATTTGCTTATCCAGTAGTTTTAGTCAAGGATAAAGCATATATTGGAGGTAAAGGTTATGACAATAAAGGCGGAAGTATAATTGATTTTCTCGGTAAAAGTATTCTTACAAACAATGCTGTATTAGTAGAAATTAAAACACCCGTGACTCAATTGACCAAAAATAAGTATCGTAATAGCATTTATAACATATCTGAAGAATTAACCGGTGCTGTTATTCAGGTAGCTAATTATTCCTATACAATTTCTCATAATCAGCCACCATCGGGTACTAATCAATATGATATAGTAGAATCTTTTAAGCCTCATTCAGTTGTAATAGTTGGAAATGGTGCAAATGAATTAGATGATATTGAAAGACGTAAATCTTTTGAACTTTTTAGAAGAGGATTAAAAGATGTTGATATCATTACATTTGATGAACTTTTTGTGAAAATAAATAATTTAATTTCTATATTGGAAAGTGAGTAATAACGATTTTAATCATATATATTTACCAGGTTAAGACTTTCTCTCGCGTATGATGCTTCTTTTAACAATTGGTAGCAGATCAGATTCCATTACTCCCAAGGGTGAAAGTATTTCTGCTGCACTTGTAATTAACTTATCACGTTCTATTATCGCTTGCTTTATCTTATCGTCAAGATCAGCGGCTTTTATTTCATCAGGCGATGATTCATATTGAAAAATCAGCAATTCACGAAGAGATGGCTCGCGTGGTAATAGTGGCAGTTTCCAACCGGACTCAACCCATATACATGTCATGCTAAAATTGTTAATTATAAGATTATCATCGACTATCCGTATGACTACCGGGTCACCCGGTGGAAATACGCGAAGCAGTTTTAATAGAATTTGCCCGCCAACTTGCGCTTCACCTGACCACTCGCCTTTTGCTTCTAAAGATACCTGCATACCAGCAACCTTGATTTCAAAGGCATTATCGTTGAAAGATAAAACAGCTTTTTCTGCTGGCTTAGGTGATACACATTTTTTTAGCATTTTAAGTGCATTGATAAAATCAGTTCGCTGTATAATTAATTTTGCAGCCAATCTCTTACTCCGATTTATCGTTTATCACGATGTTAGGATAATCTTTTTCATCAAAACTCATAGGCATTACCACATAAAGAAAATCTTCTTGCTCAGGCATTGTTAATAAACCAGGGGAAAGTGGTTCAGAAAAAGAGAACTTTATATACTTGCTGTCGATAACTCGTAATGCATCTAAAATATATCCTGTATTGAACCCGATTACCCCTGGTGAACCGTCTAATTCAATAGGAATATCTTCACACGATTCACCTACACTCTCTGATAATGCCATGATAGTTAATGTTGATGAGGTTAATTGTAGAATTGTTTTATTTGAAACATCTGAAATAACGCAAACGCGTCGAAGTGCATCCCGTAAAGTTTCGCGAAGACAAACAAATGATCTTGTAAGGTTTTTCGGTATTACTTTACGATAATCAGGAAAATTACCTTCTATTTTTCTGGTATTAAATGTGATATTGCCAACAGACAAAGTAACTAAATATTCCCCGAAACTAATCCAACATTCTGCATCGCGGGACAGAATATTAAGCATACATTGAAGAGAACGTGCAGGAATAACTATAGAAACCAGATTTTGGCAATAACCATTTGCATTAATCTGTTGTTTAGCAAGACGATGTGTATCGGAAGCTACCATTGTCATAACTGCTCCATCCCATGTCAAGTAACTACCTGTAAGGATTGCGCGTCCTTCATCTGTTGATACCGCAAATAATGTATGATTGATTGCCTTAATAAAATCCCGAGTTGTTATTTGAACTTCTGGAGCATCTTTACTTAAATTGAATATAATGGGGAAATCATTTATAGAAGTGCCAAATACAGCACATTTAAAATCTGTTGTTTTCAAAATTAATGCATTTTCTTCTGTTGAAGAAACATCAATAATGCCAGACTGAAAACTATTAAGAAATTTGAGCAGATTTTTAAATGGAACAGTTATTCCACCAGACGTTATCTCCTCGGCAGGCAAGCGGTATTGCATGCTGATTTCCAGGTCAGTAGCGGTCAGCGTTAATTGATTGTCTGATACAGTTAATGCAACATTACTGAGAATTGGTAAAGCTGACTTAATTGCTATCGAACATTCAATAGTTTTGAGTCCTTCAACCAACTGATCAACCGAACATAGAAAATGCATATAACCAGTTCTCCTTTAAAAATTGTTTGCAATTTAACAACAGACATTATTTACAAGTATTAATTCAGTATTACCATATAATTCGTTTGATAAGATAGTATTCCTGCTGCTGGTGGCGTGATGGTACTGATGATGCGCTATTTTCCTACATTTCCTCTGTATGAGCTGATTTAGTAATAATGACATAGATGACTTACTTTGTACCCACTTAGGTCGCATTTGGGCACCTGGCGTGACAGGTGACTTGCCAATAGAAGTGATTGACTGTTTATTACCTTCACTGGTTGCAGTGGACATTGATTGATATATGACTTTTCTTTAATGTTGTGATGGAAGGCTGGTTCCTATGAAGGTATTTTCTTCTGTATAGCTTTTCAAAGAATTATGCCATTGTTAAATTGCAATAGATTCTTTCATATACGGATATAGAGAGTTGGTTTACATCAATCAACTTCTCATTTAGGATCCAATTACTTTCCATTCTTCTACCTCTGGTGATTTTCACTGGGGGTCTTTTTTTGTTAACTTTTTATAGCTAATTTCTGAATAGACCCCACTACAACAGCACCAATATTCACTTTTGATAGATTTTACGTATAGTATGTAGGATTCTTTTTTGTTTGCCAATTTTTTACAGTTTTTATAGATAAATTTTAAAAAAGACCCCACTGCAACAGCTTATAATCAGCAATGGCTGTTTTCACGTATAGTATGTAGTGGTATTGTTTTTTAATTTAATTATTTTGCAAGGGGGGGATGTATAGGTTCATTTTTATGTTTTATTGCTGACTTTAATTGAAATAAAAATCAGCAGGCTGTTCTTTGTTGTTGATGCAAGGTTATTCTATTTACATTGTATTTTAGCAACTGAATTATTTTAAAAGGTGTTCATAGGTATTAAGTAATCATCTGAAATTTATGAATCAGTTGATGAAACATTCTATATCTATATCACTTTTTGTGTTAATTTTTTATTAACACTTGGTTATAACCCAAGGAGGTTATTATGAATTATTATAATAACAAGTATCTCGGTATGGACTGGGATGTTGACTATAATGTCGATGTAGCCGTAGATGAAGAGAAGGCAGTACCATTTATTGCATCTCAGTTTAACACTACACGACATTCTACCGGTTCAGTCATCTTGGATGCTTTATTCAAGGGTGGTTTGCCGGAAGGCAAGATTGTTGAGTTAGAAAGTTTGCCTGTTATAGGCAGGGCTATAGCCTTACAACATTGTATAACCTACTGTGCAAGTGGTAAAAAGGTTGTATATATTGATCTTGATCAAAAAGTTGACTGCAACCTTTTAGAGAGAACGGGATTGGATAAATTTCATAAAGATGGTCCTGATAAATCTTTCTTCTTATGGCAGGCAACTTCTATAGAAGACTGTGAAAAAATTATGGATACCATTTTGAAAGATGGAAGTAAAAGTCCTGCTGTAGTCATCATTGACTCACCATCTATGTTGAATTTAATAAAGGGTTTTATTAAGAGTGCCACCCAATTATCATATAGTTTTTATTGGGCAACGATTCTAAAGAACTTCCTTCTTAGGTATCGTGTGAAATTTCGCCAGATTAGCTGTTCGATGATTTTGATTAATCATCTTAAGAAGGTGAATACAGTAACCTCTTTTGAGTCACTTATCTATGATCCTTTTACCGATGCTCATATAGTAATCAGTAATGTATCAACTTTATTAGATAATATACAAGTATCTTATGATGACAAGCTAAGCATCTATGCAGTGAAAAATCACTTTGGACATTCATCGATTTCTCTTCCTGCGTATATGATTTATGGCGAAGGTTTATCAAACACCATGTCATACCGGGATTATCTTATTCAGCATAAGATAATAACATATTTTGAAGGGTGCTATACCTTCAAAACACCAGATTGTGATTTTGTATGTTCTGGTGAGGTAGAAATTGATAGAATGATTAATGAATACTTTGCCTATGTTCAGCAAATAGTAGCTGAGACTGGAGGTTTCATATTGAAGAATGAGTAGTATTCGCTAGGTTAATGCCTAATTACTTTAAGAAGGTTGGGGTACCCCCTCAGCCTTCTCAAAAATTGGTATTTTACTTTGTGTAGACTACGATGTTATATGCCTTAACACCGCATTACTCCTTTCACTCAAGAGTGTTAAGAATGTCATAGTTACTTTATCTGAGTCGATTTGCGAGACGATGGAGGGACTGCCTTCATCAGTCACTCATGAGCACCTGACGCATATTATGCTTATCTGACATTACACAGACATTGCACACTATCTGGTGTTTTTTGATAATGACCTATGAATGGATATTTACCTTGCCCAGTATACTGTGATGCTTTAAAGGGGAAAATGTTTAAAATCAATCTTCACATATAATAGTTACCTAACAAAGATGGCCGTACTGATTAAATACGGCCATTTCCAAAAAGTAATTTATTTTTCAATTAAATAATATTTAATCGATTTTTACCTATTTTCCACCTCCTTAAATGGTAAGCAAATTGTAAATGTTATCATTTACATATTTACTCAGTTTGCCACATCGTGTTCTTTCGACTGGTTAACTATCCCAGCTAACTTACGCTCTTTTGAAGCTTTGATACCACGACGGATATCTTCTGAAAGATTTTTCCGATAATATCCACTCATTGTTTCAAGGAGATCCTCCAGTAAACTATCTAAAAGTTGATCTTCACTGGATTTATTAATAGAAATTAAGTCTATCTTGAATTTACGCCTAAAATGTAGTTTGCATTCAATAGAGTCTTCTCCATTTCGAGCAATGCAACGAGAGTTCCACACTAAAACGGCATCAAAAGGATTATGTGACCCACCTAACATAGTCTTCATCTCCTTAAGTTCAGGTCTATCGTCAGTACGACCAATGATACTATCATCTTTAAAGATGCGGACAACTTCGTAGCCATGCTTCTCGGCATACTCTTTCATACTGTCAATTTGAAATTCTAAAGTTGAATCTTCAATAGTCTGTTGGCCAATATTGACCATTGCATATATGGCGACACGCTGCACCATATTTTTTTCATTTGAGTAATGTTTGCTCATTTTCATACCTCTTTTCTTTAAATTGTTAGCACCGTAGCTAACTGGCTCTCATTAACAAATTGAATTCCTTTAATAATTTCTCGAAAGAGATTGATGGAAGAATTCATTTGCCTACGTTTTATGAATCTTCTTTAGTAATATTT
>JBIJDE010000412.1:0-4790 GCA_044344305.1 Armatimonadota bacterium | reverse complement strand
ATTGTAGCATCACAGCCATTCACACGCCACGGTACTTTGATACCGGAATTACTAACGGCTGGAGTTCCAGTATTCACAGAAAAACCATTGGCTGGCTCAATTGAAATGGGAGAAAAAATATTATCAAGTTTATCCCAGAGTAATTCATGGTATATGGTTGGATATCATAAACGCAGTGATCCGGCTGTAATGTATGCCAAGAATGTAATTGATGAATTAAAAGCAAGTAATGAATTGGGTAAATTAACGTATGTAAGGCTGTTAATGCCTGCCGGTGATTGGGTTGCAAATGGTTTTATTCGCAATCTTTCATCTACAGATGCAAATCCAGAATTGCAATGGGATCCACCAGCAACTGATATGGATAAGGATACCTATGATAAATATATCGGATTTGTTAATTATTATATTCACCAGGTTAACTTAATGCGTCATTTAATGGGTGAAAAATACGAAGTAACCTTTGCAGACCCAACTGGTAAATTGATGATTACAAAATCAATTAATGGAATTTGTGGCTCACTTGAGATGTCTCCTTATCAAACAACTATTGAATGGGAAGAATCAGCATTAGTAGCATTTGAACATGGATATGTTAAAATTGAATTGCCTGCACCGTTAGCAAGCAATAGACCTGGTAAAGTAACTGTTTATAAAGATCCGGGTGATGGAGTTGTACCGATGCGCTATGAACCTTCACTACCATGGGTACACGCTATGCGCCAACAGGCAATGAACTTTATTGCGGCTATAAAGGGTGAAATGGCACCATTAACAACTGCAAGTGAAGCAATGGAAGACTTGCAAGTTGCTCGCGATTATATTCGATTATTGTGTGGTAAATAAGGAGAAATAAATGTCTTTAAAATTTAGAAAAGTTCTGATATCGGACGAAAGATACGAATCGGCAGCAGTATTTGATGTCAATAATGATGGAATAGTTGATATCGTTTCTGGTGCATATTGGTATGAAGGTCCAGACTATACAAAATTGCATAAAATCGGAGACTTACCTACTTTTGGTGATTATTATGACGATTTTTCAACTATTCCTATGGACATTACCGGTAATGGATATACTGACTTTGTAACAGGTGGCTGGTGGGGAAATACTCTACGTTGGCGTGAAAATCCTGGTGCTGATGGTGGAGAATGGAAAGAACATATTATTGCAGAAGTGGGTAATGTTGAAACCACTCGCGCATGGGATATGGATGGTGATGGCGAGTTAGAAATAGTTCCAAACTGTCCTGGTGGACCATTAAAGATATTTAAATTAATTAGAGATGAAAAAGGGCAGGGGACTGGCAAGTTTGCTGAATATACAGTGTGGCAAGGTGGTCAGGGACATGGCTTAGGCGCTGGAGATATCGCGGGTAATGGTCGAATGGATATAATCTTAGCCCACGGTTGGCTGGAAGCGCCTGAAGATACTTATAATGGAGAATGGATATATCATGCAGATTTCGATTTGGGCTGTGCATCTATTCCAATTATTGTAGCTGACGTTAACAAAGATGGATTAAATGATATAATTGTTGGTCAGGCTCATGGGTATGGATTAGATTGGTGGCAACAGGTTAAAGATGAAAATGGTAATCGAAGTTGGGTGAAACATCCAATTGATCCGTTTAATTCACAATATCATGATATGATGTGGATTGATATTGATAATGATGGTGAAAATGAATTAGTAACCGGAAAAAGATATGGAGCTCACCGACGTTCAGATGCTGGTGATGGTGACGATATCGGTATATATTATTTCAAATGGACCGGAGAAGGATTTGTTAAACAGGTAATTGATTATGGTCCACAAAGAGATGGTACTGGCGTAGGCATCTTTTTCTGGATGCAGGATTTGCGTGGAACTGGACGTCTTGATATTGTTGCACCTGGTAAAGATGGTTTATACGTTTTTTACAACGAAGGATAATATCATATAAAAAAGACCCCCGATATCTTATCGGGGGTCTTTTTTAATGCTTTAGTTGGAAGTTTATACTTACATTTTCCATATTTTTTTCTATTATCATTTGGTTTTCAGGAAATGAACGGTCAGTTGTATAGAATTTTAATAAATATTTACCATAACCAGGCAGAATAATGTTGAAATCTCCCGTGTTAATATCAAAATTAACATTATATAATCTTAAATCACGTTCAATTTCAGGTGTAATATTTTTTAATATTTGATTGATTTCAATAGGTGATATTAACAATCTTGATGTTGATGGTAAATTCCCATACGATCGAGTTACTCGTCCTTTAATTGTTGGTAAATATTGAAATTTTATTGGCATATTGATAGAAGGGGCATAATCGGGGTAGGGGATAGTTACATTTTCACTATGCCATACTTTTGGAATATATGTTGATGTTGTATATGCCATAAAATCAGCTTTGGTACTACTTTTTAGTTTATGTATACTGGCACTCGGATGGGTATCGTTATTACTTATCCATTCAGATTCTACAGTTCTCCATTTATTATCTTCAAATACCAACCATTTATATCTTGTATACTGGTCAGGTAAATCAAGATCAGACATCAGGAAAGTGGTATTTTCTTCGATAGGTGCTTTAACTTTCTTATTATCACAAAAGGCAAAACCATCATCTGTAATCATTCGATTAACAGTTGGTGTTGTTATTTTTGATTGGAAAGTACCATTTAAATCCTGATATGTGAAATGTTGTTTATTGATACTGCTAAGAGTTGACTTTTTAATATTTACAATAAAACGTCCTGCTGAAAGATCTGCAGTCACTCTTTCCGAGATTACATTTATTTTTGGGTTGAATTCTATAACATTAAATTTAATTAGAGGCAAATTATTTTTATAATCTTTTGATTTTAATATCGCAGTGTACCAGTTTAAATCATCCATTTGATATCTTAACGATAAATTACCTTCAGTTGAGATATTATTGATTAAAATCTTTGCTGAAAGTTTAGATTTACGTTCAAATTCAATCAAAATATCGTATTTAAATGCATAAGGGAATGGTATTGAATAAGTCGCTGAAGAGTTGAATGGAACATCAAACTCGTTTGTATGATTTAGAGTTAACAAACCATATTTTTTAAAACATTGTGGAAGCCAAATGGAGTTATTTACATATCTGATATCTGTAATTTCTTCATTATTTAATGTGGCAGAGTCAGGCATTTTATTTGTAGAATAACTTTTTATCAATACTCCTGCTGGTTCAGCATTAATATCAGTATAGAGGATTTCATTTTCTGGCAGGTTCTTACGTAATATAGTGTCTTGAAATTCAATTTCCAAATCACCACTTTTGCATAACGAAATAAAATAACCATTATCATCAGTGAAAACTATATCTTGATTAATTCTGACCGGCAATGAATTAACCGGAAAATCGTTTGGCAATGTAACTTTCCCCCGGAGATATCCATATCCGGGGGATTGTGCAAATGCAATTGCTGTGATAATGAAAAACAGCAAAGAAAAATATTTCATTAACGTGACTTAATTTCAATATTTTTAGTTCGAACAGCTTCTGCCATTTTCTCTCTGCTTTCTGCTAATTTGGTACTCATTTCTATATCAGAAGTAGCAATGATTTGTGCTGCCAATAAGCCAGCATTTCTCGCACCGTTAATAGCTACAGTTGCGACAGGAATTCCTTTAGGCATTTGTACTATCGCTAAAAGAGCATCCAAACCACCTAAACTGGCAGATGAAGAAGATATCGGTACACCAATAACTGGCAGTATAGTATAAGCTGCGATAACACCAGGTAAATGGGCCGCACCGCCTGCACCTGCAATAATTACTTTTATGCCGCGTTTTGATGCTTCTCTTGCAAAATCGGCAACATCATCAGGCGTGCGATGTGCACTCATTACATTCAGATCATACTCAATACCAAGTTCCTCTAAGGCTACAGCGGCATCTTTCATAATAGGCAGGTCAGAATCTGAGCCCATGAGAATACCCACAAGTGGATTAGTCATTTTCGTCTCCTTTTATATCGGATTTGATTTTTGCAGTAATTTTATCTGCTGTTAAATTATACATATTTAATAATTCCGCACGTTTACCGCTGGGAATATATTCGTCGGGTAATCCAATCGTTGTCAATGGGATAGTTACATTATTTTCATATAATATCTTTCGTATAGTTTCACCAAAACCACCTGTTATTATGTTATCTTCAATTGTGTAAATTCTTTTTTTGCCTTCTGCATTTTTTAAAATTAATTCAACATCAATAGGTTTTGTAAATCGAGAATTGATTACAGCTACCCCAATATTGTATTCGTTTAATTTTTCAGCAGTAATTAATGCATCTTCAACCATAGATCCAATTGCAATAAGTAAAATGTCTTTACCATCGATTAATAATTGACCTTTACCCATCTCTATCATATTCAATACTATTTTTTTGCAGTAGAGAAGTGATCCTTTTGGATATCTGATTGCTACAGGAATATTAGCTGATGTTGCGAAAGTCATCATTAATTCTAATTCATCCAAATTAGCTGGTGCCATGATGGTTAAACCTGGAATTGTATTTAGATATGAAAGGTCAAATGCCCCCTGATGAGTAGGCCCATCTTCACCTGTTATACCAGCACGATCAATGGCAAGAATAACAGGTAAGTTTTGCATACAGATATCATGCATTATTTGGTCATAAGCGCGTTGTAAAAAAGTTGAATATATTACAACAATTGGCTTTAATCCCTGTAAAGCCATTCCGGCAGCCATTGTTACAGCATGTTCTTCAGCCATGCCAACATCAAAAAAACGATCTGG
>JBIJDE010000427.1:0-4530 GCA_044344305.1 Armatimonadota bacterium | reverse complement strand
CAAACTTGTGACCATTCGCTATCTTTAACAATATTTGTAGATGTTGTACCAGTAGTATCCCCATTAGTATTTGCATCTGTTGTCGGTGCAATCGCTTTTACACGCCAATAATAATGAGTATCAGCGGCTAAGTTTTGTGGTGAATATGAAGCAACTGTTAATCCGGTTACTTCAACTAATCCAGCAGTAAACTTCGCATCAGTTGCAATTTGTATATTATAAGTTGCTGATGTATTCATGGGACGCCAGGTTAAATTAGTTGTAACGGCAACACCGAATGCACCGTTTAAAGGTACTAACAACTGTGGAGCAGGTAAGGTTACAGTCTTTACTTCAGGAGTAGGAGGTATAACAATAACGGATGGTTTAATAGTGAATGATCTAACCAATGACCAGTTGCTTTCTAAGAGGAACAGGTCTCCAATAAATTGGGGAGCTAAAGACTGATTTTGAGTTGGTGTAGCATTAGTTTGATATGGCATAATATTACCTGGTGCCATAGCTTTGATACGCCAGAAATATTTACCAGCGGTCAAATTATCCAACGAATAGTTATTTACTACTGCTGAATAATTATTAACTCCATTCCCGGTAAATTTTTCTGAACCCTTCGAAATCTGTACTGTATATGATGATGCGTTAGTAACTTCACGCCACGATAACTGGACTGTCGTTAATTCAAGCGATGAATTATTCTGCGGGGAAACTAAAACAGGTGTATCCAAACGAGTTAATCTTGGGATTATAACATCCCCACCTTGTGCAAATGCTAAATTGCAAAACAATGCAATTAATGCGAGAGAGAGTAATTTACGCATTTTAAATACCTCTTGGCTAAATAGCCTCTATTTTCTTTATTTTACTTTAATACGACATATTTTGACAATCAGTTGCAACTATTTCCATGAAATAAATATATCTAAACTTTATTTTCTAATTCTTCCCAACGTTCATACAATTTGCGTACCCTATCTTGCGTAACAATTACTTTATTTTGCGTTTCAGCTAATAATTTATGGTCAGTATATATCTCCGGTTCAATTAATGTTGCTTCTGCGCGAGCCGCTTCTTCTTCAGCTTCTAAAATTACTGCCTCAATAGTTTCTAATTCGCGCTGTTCTGCCCAGGTCAATTTCTTTTGACGATTATTTACGCGAATTTTATCTTGCTTCTTTTGTTCTGCCTTATTTAACTGCGCTCTTTCCCATTGAGAAAAATCTGCGTATTCACTTACAATTCCACTATCATCTAATGCCCATAATACTGAACTCAGCTTATCCAACATATATCGGTCATGGGTTACTAATATTAAAGTGCCGGGGAAATTCGCCAGTGAATCTTCTAACACTTCCAATGATGGGATATCCAAGTCATTCGTCGGTTCGTCAAGGATTAAAATATCAGCAGGCTGCCTTACCAGGTGAGAAATATGAATCCTAGCTCTTTCGCCTCCTGATAATTCACCGACTGGTAACGGTAATTGTTCCGGGGTAAATAAAAATTTCTTTGCCCATGTCACAACATGCATATAAGAGCCACGAAACTCTACCTGATCACCAGTTGGCGATAACGCCTGTCGCAGAGTAAGTGACGGGTCTATTGAATCACGATGCTGGCGGAAATATACAACCTTTAAATCGTCGGCGCACCAAATATCACCTTCATCCTGTGGCAATTCACCAGTTATCATTCTCAATAATGTTGTTTTACCGCTACCATTTTGCCCTAACAACCCTATTCTCATGCCACTGTCAATTTCATAATTAACATCTTTCAGCACAGTAATTCCTGCAAAACTTTTCTTAACATTTTTCAGTTTTACGAGTTTTTTTGTTCGTCTACCGCTGGTTGAAAAATTGATATCTGCTTTTCTTTGTTGATTATTTCTATCTTTCACATCACCTAATTCGCTAATCAACTCCATTGCATCTTCAATTCTTCCCTTCGCTTTGGTAGTACGCGCCCGTGCCCCCCGTTGTAGCCAGGCAACTTCCTGACGTACCTGCGCCTGTAATGCCGACTGATATGATATCTGATTTTGCATAAACTCATCGCGTTTCATTAAAAAGTCGGAATAAACTCCGCTAACACCAAAATAACCATCGGGATACAATGTGCTGATCTCAATAATTCTCGTCATCGCTCTTTCCAGCAAATATCTATCGTGACTTACAATTATAGATGCGGATTTTGTTTCTCTCAGCATATCTTCCAACCAGATAATGCCTTCGATATCAAGATGATTTGTAGGTTCGTCAAGTAATAATAATTCTGGTTCCACAACGAATACGGCTGCGAGAGCAAGGCGTTTCTTCCATCCACCAGATAATTCAGTCGCCATTTGTCCTGTATTTTTAAATCCCGCTTTACCACAAATTACACTAACTCTTATATCTTTCTCTACCTCATCTATATTACAATCTCGCAAAGCAGAATAAAGAATATCTTTTACAGTCAAACCTTCATCAAATTCATCTTTTTGTGCCGCGTATGAAACAACACATCCACGACGGCTGACAACATTGCCATCATCCGCATGTTCAATACCAGCGATTATCTGCAGCAAGGTCGATTTCCCGGCACCATTTGGACCGATTAAACCTACTCTATCGCCATCATCGATGCCAAAAGATATTTTAGTAAATAGTGGTCGAATACCATACGTTTTCGTGAGTGAGTCGCAAGAGATAATAGAAGCCATTATTTATCACCCAAGAATTCTGTTGAAACATTTTTTGAAAATTTCATATTATTTAAATCAGCATCTGCATTCATTAATGAAGCTTTATGCAAAAATCCCATCCCTTTCATTCTGACATTTACCACAGATATTTTACCAGTTGATGAATCCCATTTTAATGTATCAGCATCGAATATTATATCTTTTCCTACAGCACTGGCGTGTATACCACCATTTAACCGGACGACTACATTATTTTTATTCAGTATATTACTGGTCCCACTTAATGCCGTTAATTTCAATACCGGTTTTCCTTTTTTATAGAAAACTGTTTTAATTTTATTAAACTTCAGATTTCCATCTGCATCTGCATTCCCGCCATCGATTTCACCTTGCCAGACTAAAGGTGGCGAATTGGGGAAAGTTACTGAATATTTTTTATCAAGCTTAATATTACCGGTATCAACCAGATTGGTTACTGGAGTCGTAACATGAACAGGCGGTGCGCTCTTGCGAGCGCAACCGCCAAAAAATACAACTATTAATGTAATTGCCAGTGCAATTATTAATTGGCGCATCCGGCATAACCGCCTTTTACTTGCCAGCACGACTCTTTACATAATTTACTAATCCGCCGGCGTCAATTATATCACGCAGAAAATCAGGGAATGGTTCTGCCTGATAATTTTTACCTTTAGTAACATTAGTAATAACCCCGGTTTCAATATTTATTTCCATTTCATCGCCGGCTTCCGCATCTGTAGCGGCTTCAACCGATTCAAATATTGGAAGTCCAACGTTAATTGAGTTTCGGAAAAAGATACGTGCAAATGACTTAGCAACCACCGCAGTAACACCACTGGCTTTAATAGCTATTGGTGCATGCTCTCGTGATGAACCACACCCGAAATTGTCACCAGCTACGATAAAATCGCCATCTTGCACTCGACCAGCAAAATTATCACCGGCATCTTCCATGCAGTGTGATGCCAGTTCTTTCGGATCAGTAGTATTTAAATACCGGGCAGGTATTATAACATCGGTATCTACATGATTACCGTATATGAGTACTTTTCCACGCTTTGACATATGAAAAACCTCCGAAATAAATATTTGTTTTTTGCTTATCGCGCTATAAGAATACCTGTTTTACAGGGGTAATGACAAGACTACTTCAGGATCATCAGCATTTTTCGCTTTCAAAGCCAGTACAATATTCGTCAATTTCTCTCGACGTGCAATTTGAATTGCCGATTTTCCCAAGGTATTTTTGATATTCACATCAGCACCATTATCTATCAATAATTTCGCTATATCTTGATTATTATTTATTATTGCCAGCATTAATGCAGTATTTCCATTCTTCATCATTGTATTTAAAATTGCTTTTTCTTTTAAAAATAATGAAACAACTTCCGATCTATTGTCTATTGAGGCCAAAATTAATGGTGTTAATCCACTCTTTGTTTGTACATTTATATTCGCCCCATGCTTAATCAAATATTCTATAACATCATAATTTGCACAACGAGTTGCGTTTATCAATACACTTACACCATCATTATTCTGAGCATTAATATCAAAACCTGACTTTAATAATAATTCAATAGTTGCTTGATTCTCATTTTTCCCTGAACCATATATTCCTGCTGATATCAATAATGTGTTTCCATTTGCATCATTGCTATATGCTTTTTTGTCTATCAATAACTTCAATACTTCATTACAACCATTTTCCGCGGCAATAAATGCAGCAGTTTTGCCATCAATATTTATTTTATCAAGGTCAGCCCCGGCATTGATTAGTAATTTAAGAACGTCTGCATTATCCATCAGTACAGAATGTATTG
>JBIJDE010000444.1:0-4380 GCA_044344305.1 Armatimonadota bacterium | reverse complement strand
TTATGTCGCATAATTGAAAATTTGGAACGTAGTCGTGAAGAAGCGGCAGGGTTGCAGGCACAACGATTAACGCCAAAAATCTTTAAATCCGCATTGAATTATTTCGACCCGGTGTGGGAAGTTTTATATCCGCAGGAACGGTCACGGATTGTGCAGTTATTAATTGAGACTGTTGAATATACTGGTTCACGTAATAGCCTGAGTTTATCATTCCGTCCGAGTGGTGTGTTGCGTCTTGCGCATGAGATGGAGGAAGCTAACCATGCTTAATGTAAATGAGAATACAACTGTTGTTCGCCGCGAATATACTGTCAGTTTCACGAAAGTGCAGCACGGGCAACGCAAGATTGAGGAAGGGGACGCAAATGCCAATCGTCCCCAACCGGTCGGACGTGTGCCCCGGGTAGCGCGAATACTGGCGTTGGCACACCACTTTGACCGGCTTATCGAACAAGGCATTGTTAAAGATTACGCTGATATCGCCCGGCTCACTCAATTGAGTCGGGCACGGGTTGCTCAGATTATGACGCTGAAATTTTTGGCACCGAGTATTCAGGAAGAGATTGCCTGGTTGCCGAATAGTTTTGGAAGGGATAAGGTGCAGGAAAAAGCGGTGCGAAAGATTGCTATGATGGCGGATTGGGAAGAACAACTGAAATGTTGGCAGAAGATTTTATGACATTCAAATATAACAGGTAAGTATATATAAAAAATGGACAAAGAAAAATATACCGTAATGGATTAAAGGAAAGTTGTTATAACATGATATTATGACATAAATATAGATTATGAACGGATAATACCTGGTTTCATCCTTTTAAAAATGTAATCCATTCTCAAATTAGGCAGTTTTAAGTTTTTTATACGGAGGAAAAATATGTGGGGGAAGGACAAGAAACGGTCTTAACTGGTCTCCATTAATACTGAGACTTCGTTTTTTGCATAATTCAAGTTAGGATTCAAGTTAGGTTGAAAGTGCAATATTATTACAGTAATGAGCTTAAAACAAGATTGTTATAATAAGATTTCCACTGGACTACTTGACCAAATTAAGCATAATTATGATATTATAGAAACGGGATAATGAAAGTTGGAGAATAAAAACAAGAAACAACTTAGAAACTTAAGCGCCAAAGGTGGGTCAAAATTTAATGCAGATTCACAATTAAGACGTAATGCTTAAGTAGCTCTTATCTCACTGGAGGTTGACAATGAGAACTGTACGTGACGAGTTCCTTGGTAGATTCAATACAGCACTTCGACCAGAGATTGTCCAATACGCCAAAAGATTAACAACATTATCAAAACAAGAAAATACAGTTTTGATATTCGTTGCCAGAAAAGCAGCATGTTTCGCCGATTGCTTATCTTCTCTCAACCTTACTTACTTTAATTGTCCGGTGACATCAGAAACCTTTTGTGAATCTATACGAGACAAAAGAACTGCGCGCGAGGAATTTAGTGTTACAATTCGGTAAGGAAGTATTCAACCAAGTAGAATGGCGTAATATCATCAATCGACTATCTATTGGATACTCGCTCACAGACCTACATAGCATGATTTCGCATGCTGACCATGAAATTAATACTGATAAGCTAATATCTCTGTTCCTCGATAAGGCAATTGATCGCGGATGTGTTGTTCCAATTACTGTTTGCCAAAATGGCATGGTATTTAGGGCATACAGGCATGGGGAAGATGTTGAATTCGGTGCAGCAGAAGAACGAATGTGTGTTTTAATGCTCGACGCACTGGCGAAATCTGCGAATCGAGAAAAACTTCCACACACTTGGGTTGAAAAAGCCTTGGTTCTATTAATCAGAATTGGTATTGAACAACAGTTTTTTAATATATGGGGAGGTAAGCTTGGAGACATGCAAAGTCTAGGTATTCGATTCTCCCTACATGGCGCAATTACTGCGACTGGTTCCGAAAAAATATATCATACAAGTGCCTCAAATGGATTAACTGACATATTAGAGCAACATGGTTATATAAGTCGTGCGAAACGGAATGATCCATGGGAAATCCTTAAGCTTCCGACGAGTGGTTTTCATGCTGACCGAGCCAATCGCGCAAAGTTGGTCGGATCTGTTATAGGAAAGATTCTTGGTGAGGAGAATAAAGATGCTGGTTCTTCGTTATCTTTAGATGAGCTAACCGCATCTAAAAACTGTTTATTAGTTTCTTGTTTGTTTATGCATACATTTCGAATCACTTCGTTTTCAGCTTCCACACCCATTCCAATTTCAAGTTCAACTCCACTATCATAAAACCATTCAGCCAATGAAGAGACAACAGGCTGAGTTATGTATTGTGGTCTTGATTGGCACTTTTCTGAACCCATTAATTGTTTTACATCACGGTGAAACTGCTCAATATGCCAGCGAATGGCATTTTCTGTTTCAATATCATTCGCTTTTATTGGGCACAAGGGATCATCTTGTCGATTAGTGATCACCCAGTCGATGCCACCGGTCGGGGTAGCTATCACGAAAAGTCGCACCAGGAAGGGAAGTTCTTTAAGTTTAACAAGCATGCCATGCTGAATTGTATCAGGATTCCAAGGTAAGTCCTCTAAATTAACATATCCAGTTTCTTTAGACGCACTAACTTTACGATTTTTTTTGAGTGTTGTTATGAAATATCGTCCTGTTCTATGAATAATTTTTAGGTTATCTACAGATGCATACCAACTATCAAAAAGTATCGTCTGGGCTTTAATGCATTTATCATTAATGGCATGCAAATACATCTCACGA
The DNA here is from genome assembly GCA_044344305.1 of Armatimonadota bacterium. Classification (GTDB taxonomy): domain Bacteria; phylum Armatimonadota; class Hebobacteria; order CAIYQO01; family CAIYQO01; genus JBAXQQ01. The sequence continues at coordinate 1,617 of JBIJDE010000444.1, read as the reverse complement.
AAGTGGACTTGCTTTGATTTACCGTCACCATCTGGATCAAAAATACGGTAATCAATAGGATAAAATGCTTTATCAATGCCACTGGTATGAAGCAAGTTTACAACGCCAATTCCATCAACAACGCCATGAGCTGCACCACTATACTGACGATGGACGAGTTCAATTTTCCTGGAATATCGTTTATCTTGAACGCTGTCATCGACAATCAAATATGTTTCAGGACCATCTTGAATTAAAGATTGAACTATATTCCAAAGTCCACGAGGAGTTAATTTATCCTGGCGGAGAAAATCGCTAATCACATCATGACTAACCGACTCTTCTCCTTCTAAGTGGTCAGCCAAGTTTGTGCAGGTACAATTACCAGTTGTTGCTATCAAATATTCGATATATTGGCGCTTGTTAAACACACAAATAGTATACCCAAGTACCCCTTCGACCAAACCTACTTAAAAGACTAGAAAGCGAAAGTCCTGCATTATTAATACCAATTTACATTTTGTTATGTTCCTACATGTTGTTACTTCTTAATAAATAATATTAGCTTTTCTGCCATTACAACGCTTATTTGTGGTTTTTTGATGAATGTACTCGATTAAGGATATAATGGTTGCTATTATAATATTAGTTTTTTTGGGATAAGTAATAATAAAAAGTCGATAATTATATATATTCATAAATTTTACTCATTCTCATCGTTCCTCTTTAACCATTTGCCTCGGGTTACCATAAGAGATTAAAGAGGAATAACGATTTTTCACAAAATCTACCCAAAATTTAATTTCTATTTTGCCCGCTTCCAATACACGACTTTTTTGTTGACCTTGTGCACAACCCCCGACCGAAAATAGCGAAATTTTACTAATGTTATATTTATGTCATACGTTTATTGGAGAGTAAAAATGATGAGAGAATTTATCAGTGATTTATATTACTTGGAAATATACCAAAAGAAGAAAATCCCAAGTTAATGAGATTTTCTTCTTTAATAATGGTAGCGGGGGCACGCAGTTAATAGTTAAAGAAGCGGTAAATTTCGCATTTTTGACATTTTAATCTCAAATTTTTGCCATTTTTCAACATTTTTTGTAAAGATTTTCACCCCAATTTTGCCAAAGTCAGTGGTTGCCTTCGAGGTAGCTGAACAAATAGTTAAAGAAGAGCCACCTCGCTTCCAATCACCGACCAGCGTGGCAAAGGGTTAAAGAGAAAATTTAGATTTTTTATGTCAATTTTCGTTTCCGGTTACCCCCTAAAGTGGGTCACTTTTCGATTCCTGCTCACAATTTGATACTTACAGGCACAATATATTATATTTATTCATTTATTATAATATCATCAGCTGTATTGAAAATACTATCAAGTCCTGGACTTCTCCCTGTTACATGTCCATTATTAGAACTAAATTTTATACTGTTCATATAACTATCTTTTATATTTATAACAAATGCTGAACTAATACTATTGATATAATTATTGAAATCTTTTTGATTTGCTGTTTTATCACGTTTTAAATTAAATTCATTAAGGTAATCAAATTTAAAAATAAGATTTATACATGAATATCCATTCTTATTATATATACCACAGATATCACTTTGTATTTGTTTTACAAAT
>JBIJDE010000038.1:0-19193 GCA_044344305.1 Armatimonadota bacterium | reverse complement strand
GACCCGGTCACGGCGGGAGAATGCGGCGTGTGGTTCTCGCGCACCGATCGTGTGAGCGAGGCACTGATTCCCGTGAGCCTGAAACCGGCCGCCGCGCCGGAGACCTGGGAAATCGCCATCGGGCCGGAAGTGAAACCGGGTGTTTATCGGCTGCGGGTCTGGATCGTGCCCGAAGTCACGCCGCTACCGGAAGCGCTTGGCGGGCCGAAGGGGAGCGTGGTCGGATACTTCCCGGGATTCAGCGGCCGCGCCACGGAAATCAAGCAACCGCAGCCGACAGGTGACGTGCTCGTGACGGTGGCGGCCGCGGGCAAAGGCTCGCTCAATGTGTTGGCGGCCACGCTGCGGCGGTCGTTTTATGCCGGAGACCGGATCCCACTGCTGCTCGAGGCCCGTGGCGTGGCCGGGAAGGTGGTGGCACAGCTTCGCGTCGCGTCGGTAGCCGGCAATGTGCCGGTTGCGTCGGCGCCGGTTACGTTCCAGTCGGGAACCGAGTGCCGCGAATACCAGCTCGAAACCGCGCAACTCGCACCCGGCACCTACATTGCGACACTCGCTTCCGCCGGTCTGGCGGAGCATACATTTACGTTTGAAATCGTCGGCCTGATGGCTGGCGGCATGCCCAATTTCAACAGCCCAATGCACGGTCCTGCGCAACTCGCGGCGGTGACGCGGCTGGGGGGCAACGGCTGGGTGGACATCATGGCAGGCGGCGACTATCTGACGCGGCGCTGGCCGACCGAGCTGCCCTCCACCAAGGGCCTCTACAACGCCAATCCCGCCTTGCCGCGCGTGCCCTGGCCCGGCACGACCATCCACGACGAACTCGTGCGGGAAAACATGCTCTTCCTGCTGGGCCAGCAAAGTGCCCGCGCGCTGTCGTTCGTCTTCCCCCATAGCGTTCCCGAGCACGTCGCGGAGATGGAACGGCGCAACGCGATCCGCGCCCAAATCGGCCGCGGCTGGCCGCACTTCGTCGGCACGATCCACGACTATGACGTGTGCGGTGTCACGGGGCGCGGGTTTTCCAAGGACTTCGCCTACGACCGGAAGATGGCGCTGCTCAAGGAGCGCTGGGAAGCGGCGTGGGCGGCGGCGAAGGCAAAGGGGGCCGTCGAAGCCGACAAGCCGCGGTTGGCCAACCTGTTTTACGCGGAGGTGATCGCCGAGGTCTATCGGAACAGCGGAGCAACGCTGCGCGAGTTCCTCCCCAACCAGCGGCATTCGACCTCGGCGACCGCCGACCACACCTCGATTGAGGCTGGGCTCTACCTGCCGTCGCTCTATCAGCCGCTCGATTTCCGCTACCTGGAGACCTGGAACGACCAGATATACGCCAACGGCGCCCACGACATGCAGGAGAGCTTTTGGACGTCGCTCCTGCGGATGGGCCAAAAGCCGGGCCAGCCAATCTGGATTACATCGCCGACGGCGCCGCAGCCGGGCACCCATTTCCGCCGGGCGCTCGAGACCATCGCCCGCGGCGCCACCGGCACCGGCTACGGCTCCGAGGGCGGTGCGGGCCTTGGTAGCGGCTGGGGATCCAATCCCACCGAGAGCACGCCCCGCACCGCGCAGGAACGCCAGACCGGCGAACTCGTCAAGCGTTATGGGAGCTGGCTGAACCAGTTCGCGCCGGCGGAGTCGGTGGCGATCCTCTATTCCGTCTCGCAGGGCGGCACGGTCTTCGCGCATGGCAGTCCGATCCTCTACGCTTACTACACGCTGGCACAAATCAACCGCCCAGCCCGGCTCCTCACCGAAGACGAGATCGCCGCCGGCGCGCTCAAAGAGGTTAAGGCGCTGATCGTCGTCGGACAGACCGCCGCACTCCCGGCGGCAACGCTCAAGGCTATCGACACGTTCGTCCAGGGTGGCGGCAAGTTGCTGGTTGACAAGAACACGAAACTTGAACTCCCCGGCGCCACGAAGCTGCCGGAGGTGGGCTGGCCGGGCGGCCTCTGGCCCCGCTACTGCAACAAATTCCACGATGCTATCGCCGAGTTTCCGCGGACGCAGGGAACGAGACTCAAGACGGCGCTGGGTGACATCGGGCGGCAGTCGCTGGAGAGTGATTCCGTGCTGGTGGCGACCAAACGCTCTGGCTTGGCGCAACTCCTCTTCGTCACTAACAACCGCGATTATCCGTTTGCCGACATCTTCACGCCGGAGCAGCGGCTCACGGGATTCTACCGCCATTTTCTCGGCCGTGGCGGCACCTATATCAAGGACGTGCGCGAGCCGCAGGTGGCCACACTCCAGTTGCGCGAGGATCTGGCGTCGGCGAAGCCGCTGATCTACGATGTCTTCGCCGGCAAGCAACTCGTGCCGGTGGAAAAAGATGGCCTGTGGACGGTTGCGGTCGATCTCACGACGCTCCCGGGACGGGTGTTGCTGCTCGTGGACAAGCCGCTTACGGCACCGGTGCTGGAGGTGGCGCAGGCCCGCGGTTCGGCCCGGGCGACCTTCGTGGCCAAGAGCGCTGTGCCGCTGCCGATCCGGTTGCGCGTGGGCTCTCAGGAGATCTATCGGGCCGCCACGCCGGCCGGCAGTTGCGACACGCTGGGCCTCGGACCCGCGGCGGGTGCAGAGCCGGTGGAACTAACAGAACTGATCACCGGCACCACGCAGCGCGGCACTATGACGCTTGCCGCACCCGCCGCCGCCATGCTCCGCGAGATGCCGGCGGCTCAGCTCTGGGATGCGCCGCAGATTCGCAAGATGCTGGCCGCCAAAAATCTTGCGGTCTATGTCGATGCCCGCCAAGCCGCCGACCTGGACGCCGCAGCGAAGCTGGCCAAGCAACTCGGTGCCGAGTTGGTGTTCAATCCGGAGATTCTCGATTATCCTGTCTGCTGGGATTCGCCGGTGGACGAGGAGGCTGCCAAGGAGAAAATCCGGCAACAGGGCATGCTGGCGTGGCGCCGCCCAGTGGATCCGCGGAGTCCGCAGGTGGCGAATGTGCGCTACGATGGTTGGCCCGGCGCGATGTCCCCGGCCCCGCTTTGGAATCGGCCGGTCATCCTCTTTGGCACCAGCCGAAATAACCGGCTGATCCAGGAACTCGATAAGGCGGCGCAATTACAGCGTCCGGCACTGCCGGAATATCTTGCGGCAGGTGGTGCGGTCGTGCAGCCCGTGGCGGCGCCATTCTGGCGCGACCAGCACGCGGTCGTGCTGCTCTGCGGCGATGCGGCGGGGCGGCAGGTTGGTTTCGATAAGCTCGTTTCCCTCGCCAAAGATGAAAATTCTGTCGCCAAGGCGACCTTATTGTCCGCCGACGACGGATCGGCCGAACGCCGGCAACTACTCGGTTTCGAAGTTCTGAAGTATCCCGCCAAGACGCAACCGCTCCCGCTGAAGCTGGTTGAGAAGGTAGCATCGCCGCTACCCGTGATCCTGCCTATTGCGGCGCTTGTGCCAGTGGACGGGGGCGTGCTTGCGGCGGTGCATAGTCCGGGCCGCAATCTCGCGCGACTCGACACAAAGCAGCCGGGGGGCTTTGGCGAACATTGGCGAACGACGACCGGGCTATTTTATCAGCCTACGACCGTCCTCGCTCATCCGTCAGGTGAAGCTGTGGTGTCGGACGGCACGTTCGTGTGGCGGCATGGGGTGGATGGCACGCCGCTCTGGAAGATGCTGGCGGCGCCGCTGACCGCTCCTGATGCCGCTGGAAGGGTCTGGGTGCGGGCCACCGTGGGGGTGGTCGGTGACCGCTTCGTGCCAGGGAATCTCGAGCAGATCGACGTGGACGGCACGGTCCTCAGATCGCACCCGGCACCCGACAACCTGATCGCGCTGGCCGTGGACGGCAATCATCTGCTGGTGGAATATCCCGGGGCTCCGGGCCGCAAGCTCACAGACACGGCCCTGGCGGCTGTTGATCTCCCGGGCGGACGTGAACGCTGGCGGGTGCCGAACCTGAAGGTGGATCGTGTAGCCTACAGCGCCGATGGCAAGATTATCGCCTGTCTGGAAAAAGAAAACCTGTCCGGCCGCGATGATTTAGGAAGCCTTCCGGCCTCCCGCCTGACTGTACTCGACGCGGCGACCGGGAAGGTGCTCTTGCGGCATCCACTCGGCGTGGAAATTGACCATCCGCTGGTGACCGCCGATGGGTCGCGGGTGATTGTCGCTGGCCACGGGTTCGCCGCCACCTTCTATATCGCCGATGTAGCGAGTGGGGTGATTCGCCGTGTGTCGCTGCCGGAGCCCGGGCATTGGGCGCGGGTGCTGTCGGCAAATGAGCGGGAACTCTGGGTGGCCGGCGCCGCGCTCTATCGAATCAATTTGGAAACGCTCGCGGTCACGGCGGTGGCCAAGGGGAATTTCACGGCGCTGGCCGCCCGGTCCGGCGGTGGCGTGTTCGCCGGCTCGGACGAGAACGGTGGCGTAGTGGCCTTCGGTGCCGACGGTACTCGTTTGCAAACCATCGCACTCGGGGCGGAACTCGCAGACGGCGACCCGGCTGCGGCCATGCAAACGTGGCGCGACGCGAAGCTCGTCGGCAGCGCGTGGCTCAGGCCCAATGAGATCGGCGCGGAGATCCGGCTGGGTCTGGAGTATCCGATTTATGGATCCAGCGACATCATCACGCTCCGGTGGGACGGGGTGTTTGCGGTGAGCGTTGCCGTGCGGGTTCCCCAGACCGGCCGCTATCGGATCGAGCTGGATGTCGCGCTGCCCAAGGACAAGGGCGACGCCATCAAGCCGTTGCAAGTCGCGATCGGCTCGAAACCGTTGGGGTCAACCACCCCGCTCAACGGCGATGCCTGGAAGCAGTCGCTGGAAACCGACCTTGAAGCGGGCGTGCAGACGCTCTCGATCCGGCCGGTTTCCGGTCAGCAAGGTGGCTGGAAGCAGGATGCGTCGCTGAGTACTATGCGGGTCGTAGCGATTAAGCCGACAGAAACGAAACAGGCGCCATGACAATTAACCTTCGTCGCTAATTAGCGACGAAATTGAATAGACAGACGAGAATGAAACAAGGAGAATTGAGATGAAGATTGGAGAAATGATAAGAGTGGCTGCCGGCATGATGGTGTTGGCGGTACCGGCCGGGTGGCCGGTTCTGGCGGCTGAGGTCGTGCTGGCTGCTTTGGGCCTGGCCGGCAGCGGCGGCCCGCAGTCGCCGGATGCCATTCATTACACGCTCAATGAACCCGGTCAGGTTTCGGCCGGGGTGTACGACGCCTAGGGCAAATTGCTGCGACCGCTGCTGACCGCCCGCGTTTACTGGCACAACAAAACCACCACCTTCGTAAGCGATATCCCCGGCGAGGTGGAATTGAATCCGAAATTATGGGGGTGGATAATATTTAAGAAAGATGAAGTAAAATAAGTAATTTTTCACCATGTAAATAAAGGTTAAATGATGTTTTAATGAAATATATTACCAGTGAATTAATAAAGAAAAAATGGCTAATGGTATTCATCTTACTTGTAAACAGAATCTAACTGGCAGGTGTGAATAATGAATAATGTGATGCAGGCGAAAACCGTGTGTGCCGGTGCCGCGATGTCGGATATTACGCCGGTTATGGGCATACAGATTGCTGGTGATATTGGCCGTTATCGACCGGTGGAAGAAATTCGCGATCCGTTATATGCCCGGGCATTGGTGATTGAAAGCGATGGCAAGCGGGTCTGCTGGTTGTCACTGGATATTCTACTTATTTCTCGCAAGTGGGCAAATGTAATAAAGCATCAGGCCGCGGAACGTTTTGGGTTGGATATGGATGCAGTTATGGTGCACACTGTGCAAAACCATGCGGCGCCATCTGTCGGGCATTTTTTCGTTTTCAATGAAGACGACTGGTCTCTTTTCCCCCGGGAATATCCGTGGCTGCTGGGTGGCGATGACCGCTACAATCCAGTTGTTATAAATGGGGTAATGGATGCTATTGGCAAAGCTATTGCAGATATACAGCCGGTGACTGTTGAAATTGGCCGTGGTGTTGATGGACGCGTTGCTTTCAACCGAAGGTTTATAATGCGCGATGGCACCGGGCGGACACACCCAACCCCATGTGACCCCAATATTTTATACTGTGAAGGCCCCGTTGACCCGGAAGTGGGGGTTATGACTTTTACGGCAGAAAACGGCCGTGTATTGGCTGCCGTTCTGCACCATACCTGCCATCCTGTTCACGGGTATCCAGAACGCTGGGTATCGGCTGGTTGGCCGGGTGCCTGGTGTGATGGCGTTCGCGATATCTTGGGAGACGATTGCGTAACCATGGTCGTTAACGGTTTCTGCGGCAATATTCATCAGCGCAACCATCTGGATCCCAATTACGTTGATGATTATAAAGATATGGGACGGAAATTAACTGAAACAACTGCAACAATTCTTAAACAGATGGTACCTATAGAATCACCCATGCTGGATTGGAAAATACAGTCGTTGCAGATTCCACTGCGTTTGCCGACTGATGAAGAGATAGCAGATGCGCGAAAACTGCTTACAGAACATCCGGAACCGATATGGACAGATGCCTCAAAAACCGCTGTTGAATGGGATTGGGTGTATGCTGTCAACAGAATAGATCTTGCTGAAAACGTGAGCAAAACTCCATTGTTTGATTACCCGATTCAGGTCTTTAGATTAGGCAATATGGCGTTAATATCAGTGCCCGGTGAACCATTTGTAGAAGAACAGCTTCGCATAAAACTGGCTTCTCCAGCGGCTTTCACATTCACGGCGCACATGTCTACCACCTATGTCGGATATCTTCCTACCCTGGAAGCTTTCCGGCACGGGGGTTACGAAACCCGCACCGGCGCAGGTTCAAAATTAATACCTGAAGCATTAACGATGGTTGGCGATGCCACCATTGCGATGTTAAATGAACTGTTTGTCGACTAAGAGGAGAGATTAACCATGATAACCCCACGAGAGAACCTTTTGAAAATATTCCGGCATGAAACGCCGGATTGGTTGCCGGTGACAGGACATTGCGACCCGTATAACCAGCCCAGTCGGGAAGGCATGGATGCTGATTTAACGGCGGCGCTTGGCGATGTGCATTGGGGAGACACCGCTACAGTTACCTTTTCGCGTTATCTCGGTCTGGATATTATGGATTGGTATGGTATGCCGGTGCGTATCTCGCGGCGAAATGTTGTTATAGATAGCGTATCGGATGGTGATACTACCACCAATGTATGGCATACCCCATGTGGCGACCTTAGTGAAACCATTAAAATATGTCGCGACCCTACCGGTGCCGTATCCAGCAATTGGTCTGAGCATCTGGTAAAAGAACCGGAAGATCTTCCGGCCTTCGCGTCAATTTTTGAGGATGAAGTTATTGAGCCGGATCCTGATGGTATTGCCAGGGCACGGGAACGGAGAAAACTTATCGGTGATGATGGTCTGGTGCTGGCACCTATGGACGGAACGCCGCTGGGACAGATGTTTCGCATTTATTCGGGCGTGGCCGCACTGGCATATTTATGGGAAGACGCTCCCGATGCCTTACAGGATTGCTTTAAGGTGATGGAATCAAACTATTTGAAACGATTAAAGATTGGTGTCCAATCCGATATTGATGTAATTGTTAGCGTTGATGACACCTCGACAACGGCAATTTCACCAGCGATGTTTGAGGCGTGCAACATGACACTGACAGATGAACGTGCCAATGCCGCACATGCTGACGGAAAACTCTACTTTCATCACTCCTGCGGATTGATTCGTGATTTGCTGCCGTTATACCGACGTACAAAGATGGATGCGGTGCATGCTTTCACCACACCGCCAGTTGGCAATGTCACCGTCGCCGAAGGTCGCAAGGCATTGGGAAACAACATCACAATCATCGCCAGTGTTGACCAGTTGGCAGGACCAATGACTGATAGAACGGCAGTGCGCGGTAATATCCGGCAGATGATTCAGGAAGCGGCACCATGGGACCATTTTATTCTGGGGGTGGCGGGGTATCCAAACCGCACAATGGAGCAAACAAAATTTGTGGTAGAATGCTGTCGAGAAATTGGCGGTTATAGGAAATAGCAGTTAAATAAAGGTAAAAAGTCAAATTAATAAAATATACAGGTTCATGCAAAACCATAATAGATATATAATCAACCCAACCACCCCCTACCCCCTCCTTGTCAAGGAGGGGAGTTATGGTAGTTACTTGATAAAATAATGGCTGTTTTAATAATCAAAACCTATATTTTAAACTCCCCTCCTTGGCAAGGAGGGGTGGCCGAAGGTCGGGGTGGTTTTCGCCTACCACAAACCTGAAACTTAAACATTTTAAAAATTAGGTTTTGAAAAAAACTCTATACCATACAATATAACATTCCCGGTTATGGGAGAATATTATGAATGATACAATTAATTCTCATGCTACTTTAACACCGCGGGTGCAACATCTGCGGGAACGGCTGACTGCTAACATTGGCGTATTGGAAGGTGTTGCGGATAATACATCTTTACCGCCGGATTATTTGGGATATGAGCCGTTTCATGATGCGTGGATGGCGCATAAAGGTGATACTTTTGAAGTCAGGCTTGCCTATGCCCAGGCGGCATGGCGTGCTTCGGTTCAACCTCGACTTTTGCCCGGGCAATTAGTGGTAGGCACCCCGTCACCGCATGTGGTGATTGCTTATCCAACCGGTGTTTTTAGTTGGAACTTCGTTTTGGATACCGCATTGGCAGAAAAGCATCCTGAAACTACCGGAGTGGTTGAATACTGGCAAAACTGGTTGGCAAATCGTCCCAGTCCGCAACTTCCGCAAGAGATAAATAATCCATCTTTGGGTGATGTCTTATGGATAACGGGAATATGTTGCCATTCTACTCAGGATTATTGGCTGGTATTGTCCGGCGGATTGAATGGTTTGCGTGAAAAAGTTAAGCAGGCAAAAATAGCAAAACCGGATGCGGCGGAATGGTATGACGCTGTGGATATAACCATCACAGGCGTGTCGCAATATATTCTGGCGCATGCTGAAGTGCTAGAAAAAGCTGCGGCATCAGCAGATGACAACCAAAAGTCTGAATGGCGCGAAATGGCCGCTAATTGTCGTCAGATAGCGGAAAACGCTCCGGAAACCTTTCATCAGGCGGTACAGTTATTTTACTTCCTGTTTATGTTAAATGGTCATGATTCTCCCGGACGTATGGACCAGTATTTATGGCCGCATTTACAGCGTGATTTGGAGTCTGGCAATATCAGCATTGATAAAGCGCAGGAAATTGTTGATTGTCTATATTTAAAGTTAGCCGAACATATCTGTTACGGCGCCACCATCGGCGGACAATTGCCGGAGGGCGGCGACGCGACAAATATCTTGTCATGGTTGTCGTTAAACAGCATTCAGCGGTTGCGTTTGTTGTCACCCCGCACGGCATTGCGCTGGCACAGCGATATTCCGGATGACTTTTTCCATGCTGCCGTAAACAGTATAGCCAGTGGCGCAACTTACCCGACATTGGTTAATGATGACATTGTTGTGCCGGCAATGGTAAGGCGCGGTGCCACGGAATCTGACGCGCGCGATTATACTTTTTGCGGGTGCGGCCAGGTTACACCATCGGGAAGAGCATATGGCGGGTATGAAGATATTATTCTGAACGCGGTAAAACCGTTGACATACGCATTGCATAACGGTCGTGATGAACGCAGTGGTAATCAAATGGGACCATGTACCGGTTTAAATGATTCTTTTGCTACTTTTGACGAATTTGAAGATGCTGTTTGGCTGCAATGCCGTTATTTACTGGAATTAGGGATAAACGCGACTAATAATTGGCGGTTATGGGGTGCGGAACATGTGCCGGACTTTTTGCGTTCGTTGGTGACTCATTCTTGTGTGGAAAAATGTCTTGACTGGCGTGCCGGCGGTGCGGATTACCATGAAGGCATGGTTGATGTGGTTGGATTGTCTATCCTGACGGATTCATTGGTGGTAATAAAGCAGATTGTATATGAAGAAAATCTGCTGACTTTGTCACAATTGTCCGCGATATTGGACAATAACTGGGCAGAAGCCGGTACATGGCGAAATATTTGTTTAAACAGGATACCGAAATTCGGTAATGAAAACGCCGATGCGGATGCTATGGCGGTGAAATGGCTGACGCGAATAAATGAATGGCTATTTGCGCAGAAAACAGCATTTGGCGGTCCATACGGGTTAGATATAATCGGTTGGTCCGGCGCAATATCTTTAGGCGCTGTTACCGGTGCCACCCCGGATGGACGTCTTGCCGGCGAGGCACTTGCCGTTAGCGCAGGACCGGCACAGGGAAGAGATAAATCCGGTATTACCGCAACTATAAACTCCATGTTGAAACTGCCAATGTATGATTCCCACGGGCCATTGGCACTTAACCTGCGAATACCAGCCAATATCATGAATTCCCCGGAAGCTGTTTTGAAATTAGCATCATTACTGCGTGGATACATGTCACGTGGCGGTCAGCAGGTTCAGTTAACCGTGGCAAGCACAGCGGAAATGCGTGCCGCCCAGGAACATCCGGAAGATTACCGCGACCTTATAGTGAGAGTCGGCGGCTTCAGCGCATATTTTGTAGAGCTGGAAAAAAGATTCCAGGATGACATGATTAAACGAACTGAACATAGAGTGTAGAAGTATTTATTTGATTTTTAATCACAATTTATCTTGTTTGAGTTGAGATAAACCGGTACAATATGTGTAAACCGGAATACATTAAAATAGGTGATTTATGAATAACAGATTGTTGATACCTGACTATGATGCGCTTTGCCGCAAGTTTGCTAATCCGCAGGGACAAATGGCAGAACTTCTGCTGCGATTTCGCCAGCGATTAGATGATGATGATGCTGATTTTCGTCGGGGGAATATATTTCTGTTGGCGTTGCTGGGTGAAGAAGATGCGGTAGCTGAAGCACGGCAGATAGTGCTGGATACATCGAAAAGCTTTTTAACCCGTGGAGCAGAAGATGGTAGTATTGAACACCATACCTGGTGTACCGCGCCTACCCCGATGCGAATGGCGGTTTATTATACCTGGTTGGCACCGTTTGCCAACTGGACAGCACAGGAATCGGCGGATATTGCCGGTGGTTTGCTGCATTTCTGTTATGAACATCCGGTGAATGTAATGCGCAGTCGTACCCCCGGCGGACATAATCAGGCGCATTCAATGGCGCTGACATGCGCAATAGTCGGTGCCGCTTTTGCCGATATGCCTGCCGTTGCGGATCGGGCGATTGCGTTGAGAAATTATGGTATGGAAAGCGTATATACCACCATCGGACTGATGGCGCGGGATGGTTATACCATGGAAGGATCAACCTATCAGTCACATGTTGTTTCCCCGCTGATTATGTGGACGGCAGCGTTATTGTCGCAATTGCAGGGGCAGGATATTTTAAAACAGCATTGGCAACCGTCCGGGGTGACATTGCTGGATTTGCTGCAGATGGAATATTTAATGGTAAGTCCCGGTCTGATGCTGCCACCATGGGATCATTATGGTTGGCAACAGCAGGTTAATCTTGCCGCTATTTCTTACTGGGCATCGGTAACAGGTTATGGCGAGGCATTGCAACAGGCAGGCGAGGTGTGGGACCGTGAGGATTATATCGCCTGGGGACGTGATGACCGCATGTGGACGCTGGTTTACTGGCCGGATGGCGACATTATTGAAAAAATAGAGACACCGCTGGGTGGATGGGCATTACCGCAAACCGGTGCGACCATCGACCATACCGCGACAAAATCACGGGTAATGCTGGCGTGGGATGGATGTGCCGGCAATTTGCAGGGGTTGGGTCGGGCGCAAACCGACCCGAATAATCTTATTTACGAAGTAAACGGCGTGCCGATATTTGGCGATGGAATTAGCGGACCAGGCGCACATGTTACTGATAAATCTATTGAAGAAATAACCGCGCCATTGTCTGCGGATGAACGTCGATTAATATCAGAGCAGTATGGCAGTTTGGATACTTGGGCGAATGGCGTGCAGTCAGGATTTATAGGTGCGTCAAACGCAGTGATAATTGATGGCGAAGACGCATATTTCCAACGTACTGTGCAATCAGGACATCTGGTGCATGAGTTGCGCCAGTCAAAACTGAATTGCGTCACCGGTGAAGCGATGGATTTTTACCGGCCTCGTTATGATATCACCCGCGCACGCCGCACCGTGGCGGTCAGTGAGTCTGGATTGGTGTGGTCAATTGACGACTATCGCGCTGACAGCACGCATGATTTCGCATGGCGTTTGCACCTGCGTCAGAATGTTACCTGGGGTGAGAATTGTCTACAGGTGAATACCCCGGAAGGTGCTGATGTTACCATGGCATGGTTGCCGGGAGCGACGGTTTCATTTACTGTAGTACCGGGATACCCGGCGCAGAAAATGTCATGGCCAGACGATGGCAGCACCCGATTGGAACTCGGTACTTCCGGGATGAAAGCACAATTCGTCGTTTGCTGGCTGCCCAGGGTAGTTGAGCAATTGAAAGTAGTGCAGATTACCCCGCGAAGCTGGGGCGCCAGTTGGGTAGGGGGAGAAGAAGTTTTCACACTGCCAGATAGTGTCGATAATCCGGTAATATCTGCACCGCATACCCCGGAAAGCGTCGTTGACCTTGATTTCAAACCATTTGCATTGCTTTTTGAAACATCTGAGATTTTGCTGGCAAACCTGCAAAATCCGCTCCCTGATGATTGGCGCAGAACATGCACAGTTATGCAGACCTTGATATCTCGAGAATGTATTGATGCATTGCCGTTGATACAAAAATTGCTGGTCGACCCGGCGCAGCGATACCAGGTACATTCCGTCGCCGCCTGGTGTCTGGGCAGAATGGCGTATCAGCCGGCATTGGAAGATTTGCAGGTAATGTCCCATTGCCCGGAAGTAAACACCGCGTTGCGCGCTGGATGGGGCGTTGAGAGAATTTTAGAGAAGCAGAAATAAAATTTCACATTGATTAATAGGATTGAAAAGATGAAAATATTATAAATGTTGTAATTCGATATTTATAATAAAATTCGTATATTGTAATTTTAACAGACTCTTGCAAAACCTATATTTTTTCTAAATGTTAAATTGTTTTTTAATGTTTTTTGAGAGTAAATCAGGGACTGAGATCAAGCGGCGAAGCCGTGCTGGTGTCTGTCCCACCGGGTTTTGCAAGAGCCTCTTAAACTTAAAAATTGTCTGCAGAGTCTTCTTCTAAAACTTGTAAAAGCTTACAGGCAATTATTTATTAAATTTTATACGTTTATTTCATCTTATTTCATTGAATATCATTGACAGCCCGGCAATAGCGTCGTAATCTAAAACCATGTATACGATTAAAGATATTGCTGAGCGTGCCGGGGTAGCAATTGGTACTGTTTCCCGTGTTTTAAACAATCACCCTACTGTACAGGATGATATCCGCAAGCGTGTATTAAAAGTGGTGGAAGAAGTAGGTTATAAGCCGTTACGAAACCGATCCGGACATAAACAGGTGAAACATGTGGGTATTGTTACCCTGGGGATGGACCAGTCCCTTGCTACATTGCCCGTTATAGGTCGCTTGTTACATGGCGTACATAACGCGTTATCCAATCATAACATTACCCTTTCAATAATTGATATACCTGACCCGGAAAATCTTCCGGCGATTATAACTTCCCGTGGGGTAGATGCTGTAATTATAAAAGCGGTTTTGCGCAGTGGGAATATTCAATGGCCGGCATCAATTAACAGTTTTCTTTCCGGCATACCTCATGTCTGGCTTACTGGATGTCCACCAGGGTTTAGCGGTGATGTTTGTGGTATTGATGATTATAGTGTTGGGTTCATGGCAGCAAACAACCTGCTTGCCAATGGTCACCAACGTTTTGTGTCTCCCCCTTCGCATATTTGTTTTCTCCAATGAAAATGTCTAAAACAGCCTGATTTGAGAGAGAAATTACAGTTTTTGATTAGCAGAGTGGCGTAGTAGAATTTTTATTAGAGGAAAATAAATGCTGATTTCATGCCTGTTATTTGGGTACAGCGAAAAGTACCGCCGATCCATGCCATAAGAGTACCATGAGATGGCCTTATTGCCAACGCCAAACGGACAATATTGAGCTCGGATGTCTTTTTTGAAGTCGACAGCTTGACACGCGTGGGGGAGTGGTAATATTCTTATTATTGTAATTTTATGGTAACTATGGGATTTACCGAATATTTACCAGTTTTTTTTCTTAGACGACTGTCTCATACTTGAATTTCTAACCATTTTGTGATATAATACTGCCGTAACGTTAAGGCAGTATCGGCGAGGATATAACATGAAAACCAGTTTAACCAGTATCGCAAAGGCTATTGGGGTCTCCATCACGACAGTCCATGACGCACTCTATGACTGCGGCCGCGTCCATCCAGAGACGCGGGCCAAGATCAAGGCCATGGCTCAGCAGCTTGGGTACCGCCCCAACCGCCTGGCCCAGGCGCTACGAAGCCAACGCTCTGGCCTGCTGGGAGTTGTCCTCGGCGGTTCTGTCAGAACTGGCGTCTCATTTGGCGAGTAGCGGTGTAAAGGCATAAACTATTAATTATTAGGCTGCTGCCTTTATTTTTCGCCTGGCATCAGCAATCAGGCAGTCACACGACCAATTCATAGATGAAAGCTGAAATATCAAATTATAAAAATTAGATTATTTAAAGGCAAGATAAATTATGACACTACGTGCGATTATTATCGGTTTACTCTGTGCAGCAACTATTTGCGGTATAACCTACTTTAACGACTGTATTATGCACTCAACAATGATGATCGGAAACAGCATGCCGATTTCTGTTTATGGTTCACTGCTGCTGTTCTTGCTCATTTTAAACCCGCTTTTAAAACTCATTGATAAGAGATTAAGCCTGCGAGCACCCGAATTTGCCGTAATACTCGCTTTGACCTTAGCCGCGTGCGTAGTGCCGGGTTCTGGCTTATTGCGCACCTTTACCGCTTCGCTTGTTCGGCCTTATGCAATAGAAAAAATTAACCCGGGCTGGTCAGAAAAGAAAGTATTGCAGCAGTTGCCGGACAATATGCTGGTTAAACTTGATGAAAAAAATGATGACTTTAACAAAGTTGTTTCCGCGTTTGCATCCGGGGATCCTAACGGCACCAATAAACTGATTGATTTTTCAAACATCCCCAAAAATTGGGGACCGACATTAGCTTTCTGGCTGCCAATGATAATACTATTATGGATTGGACTGCTCGGACTCTCGCTGGTGGTCCACCGCCAATGGTCTGACCATGAGCATTTGTCGTATCCAATTGCCGACTTTGCCAAGTCAGTCTTGCCGCAGCAAGGCGAGGTCAGCATACCTTTCCTGAAATCGCCGCTTTTTTGGATAGGAGCTGGATTCGTCATCATCATTCATGCTTTCAACTATTCTGCAGTATGGTTCCCGGGTAAAATTCCTACCATTAACCTACAATTTAATATGCCTTATCAGAAATTCTTCCCCCTCATAGCTTCAGAATGGTGGCTCTTTGCTCCTAGACTGTACTTTATGGTAGTAGGTTTCGCCTTCTTCATTGCCACTGATATTTCATTTTCTCTTGGCATCAGCTCATCTATGTGGGCACTTGCCACTGTTATTTTGGGGAGATACAATATTCCTATCGGAGGCGGTTCCAATGATCCTTCGATAATAAATCATCTTAACTTTGGTGCATACACCGGTTTTCTCGCCATAATACTCTTCACCGGACGAAAATATTATTCTGATGTATTTAAAAAGGCTGTCGGGTTCGTCACTAAAGGCGCATCCTATCCGGAAGCAGTTTGGGGAGCGCGTATTTTCCTGGTTTGTATGATGTCTCTGGTCGCATACATGTCAATCCGGGCGCATTTAGACTGGCAGCTTTGTATTTTCTTTGTATTATTAACGGTGTTGATATTCCTTATCATTAGCCGCATTTTGGCGGAAACCGGATTATTCTTTATCCAGGCATATTTCTATCCTACTGCCATAATCGCCGGGTTTATGGGATATTTTGCTCTCGGTCCGCAGGCAATCGCCATTATGGGTCTTATCTCTATCGTATTTGTAATGGACCCGCGCGAATCATTCATGCCATTCGTGGTTAATTCGCTTAAATTGCTTGCTCTGAATAATGTGAAGGTTGGCAAAGTTGCCCCGTTCATCGGTTTGGCGGTTATTCTCGGTCTGGGTATCGGCATCCCTGTTTGTTTAGGGTTCCAATATACCAAGGGTGCAAATATGCAGGATTTGTGGGCGATGAACTATTCCGGTAATTTGGCTTTTGGTCCATCTGTGACAACTGTTGATAAACTCAATTCATTAGGCCCAAATTACCTTGCTGATTCATTGAAACTTTCCGGCTGGGAGAGATTTGCAAATATGAAACCGGCGGAATGGATGTATATTTTCGCCGCGCTCATTGGTTTCGCGCTCATTACGCTGTTTTCCATGGGCAGGCTAAGGTTTAATAAATGGCCTATACATCCGATAGCTTTTCTGGTGTGGAACACCTACCCGCTTATGAATTTTGCTCCATCTTTCCTGATGGGATGGGTGATTAAATCGTTGGTTATGCGCTTCGGAGGCGGTAAAGCTTATCATACAGTCAAACCCTTGATGATAGGCGTAATCGCCGGTGAGGCAATGGCAGGGGTAATTATCATGATTATCGGCGCAGCTTATTATTTTCTTGCTCACGAATCGCCAAAAGGATTCAGCATCCTGCCGGGATAATCATATTTTGAAAAAGCAGGGAGATTTTCTCCCTGTCAACTTCAAAAAAAAATCCATCGATGCGCCGATTAAAACCGGCGAACACTAGCAGGTCCGAGCCCGCGTATTCGTTTGTAACCAGAGGAACACTGGCCATGGTATACAACGGCGACTACCCGACTGTACCACGAACGAGTTCTGACAGAACCAAGTGTGTCATCCACTTGATGGGCGTGGCGGCTCCGCCGGCGCAGATCCCGGCGAAGAGTGCCATGAAGAATCCAGACACGGTCAGGTCGCTCATCAGCATCCTCCTCCAGTGTTGTTGTTCATCGGATCAGTCACCGTTTCCTGTAGGTCACCAATACGCTGCCGGATACGTTGGGGATCTCGACTCGCAATTTCGCCAGCTCCGCGCCGGACATTGTCCGTTCTTCCTTCACATCGTAATGTTCCTTGAACGTGACGTTGTACTGGGCATGGGCATCGAGCGCGCGCAAGGCCATCTCGGCCAGTACAAACGGGCACTTGCTGCGGCGGAAGAATACCGCGTAACCGGCGTCGAGGTCGAGGCGGTGGAACTGCCAGGCGCACCAGTTGCGTTCATCCAGATCGATGGTCTCGACCAGGGGATAGAAATCACCACTCCAATAGGGACGCAACGATCGGATCTCTTCAATGGCGAGACGCGCCTGTTCAACCGGGAACGTTTCGTCCCGCGGGTCGAGAGCAATCGCCACGCCACTGGTCGCACTCGAACGCACGTGGTATGGCTCAAAGCCAAAAATGGGGTTCCCGCTGATGGGGAGGTATTGACTCAGCGCCGCGGTCGCCATTTGATCGTACCGTTGTTTATGGTCTGAAACGAAGAGGGTGCATTCGCTTCTGGAAAGTGAGCCAATGCTCCGTTTCACCATTTCCAGGTCACAGCCCGTATTGCGCCAGTTCGCGTTGTCGATCATTAGCCCGGGATGGCGGTGCAACAGTTCATCCAGCATGGCGTAATGCCCTTCCACGTAGCGAATCTCCGCCATGCCTTGCCGGTCTTCTTCTTCATAGGCGTTGACACAACTGAATGGCACGAGATTGCGATCCTGACGGTAAATGTCGATTCCCCACTTGACGATACTATCCGACAGGAAATCCGTCATCCACTGCCGCGCTACCGGATCACCCAGGTTAAACACCTCGCCGATGATCATGTCTTCATCGACGGGGAATACCTGACGCAGGCGCCCGCCAATGACCCACGAGGGATGCTGGCGGGCAATTTCCGTGTCGCATGCCACTCGTTCCGGCTCGAACCAGAGGAGGAACTTCATTCCTTTTTCATGGACCGCATCCGCCACCGGCTTGAGCCCTCGCGGATACATCTCGGGGCGGGGCGTCCAATTGCCCGCTCCACTCGGCCACTTGCCGACAAACCAGCCGGCATCAATCCACAACGCTTCCACGCCAATTTGGGGTGTCTTGCTGATACTCTCAAGGAGCTTCTCTTCCGTGGCGCCATTCAAATCAATCCCATAGGGGACTACCGCAATTGGAACTACGGGGATCTGGCCATTGACTTTCGGAACATAATGCGCAAAGAGCAGGCGCCGCAGGAAATTGTGTCCGCGCATCCGGTCGTTTCCCTGCCAAGGGACAAGCAAGACACTGGGCGTGCGGATCGACTCACCCGGATGCAACCGCAAGTGCGTGCGGTCTTGTCCGATCTGCATGGTCAACTCGCGTGCCTCGTTGCGACGGAGATCGAAGCGCCACATTCCCGTCCAGCCGATTCCGCCCACAACCCCGCCGTTGGACCACTCGAGGCTGAAATACGGAATGCTCCCGGGCGTTCTGGCCTGCTTGGCGATACGCTCATGGAGGGGTTGCATCGATTCGCTAAGAACCGCTTTGCGATGCGGTGAGAGTATGATCTCCGCCCCGGGATGAACCATTTTGTCCTGTGGAATGTAATCAGACCACGTTGTGCCGCTGTCGTAAACGTGGTGCAGCATGACATCGCAGAGGCCGGGGAATGGAGCCGCATCCTTGTATGGCCACTGGATTTGCGGGGTCGAGATACCGAGGTCCAATGGGAGAATACTCTCGATCATTGGCGTGTCCGCGGCGCCGGTATTTGTCAGGCGCAACAGCCACTCGACCGCCGGGAAGTCGGTATAGATCAGGGCTTCGCATGCAACCTGGAGGCCGGTAGACGGGTCCAGATACGTAATGACATGCTTCTCCGTC
This sequence comes from Armatimonadota bacterium, assembly GCA_044344305.1. Taxonomy (GTDB): domain Bacteria; phylum Armatimonadota; class Hebobacteria; order CAIYQO01; family CAIYQO01; genus JBAXQQ01. The sequence goes on along the minus strand of JBIJDE010000038.1, from coordinate 250 downwards.
CCGGGCGCCGAGTCTTCTTTCGTGACGGAGCACTTCCATGACGACAGGAGGTGAGCGGAATGTTTTCCCCCATAGGTAAATGAAAAGGGGATCGCCGTTGAGAAATCGGCTCCAGACACAGCGAATGCTTTCTCGTCAAGGGAAAGTGCTTGCCTGAGGACTGCTGCGGAGAACCATCGGCGTGTCGTCAGCAGTTCATCGGCAGTTGGAAGTGTGTGTGCAATACCGTTCAAAAGTCATTAAAAAAATG